>JBIKYZ010000138.1:0-13590 GCA_044354985.1 Pseudanabaena sp.
GTCCATCTTGGCGCAAAAAAATCGTTTCAATGCCCCGATCCATTAACTCCGCAATCACCACACTAGTTAACTGCACGCCAGTATGAATGACCAGTAAAGATAACTCCGCTAACCGAAAAGATTTCATATCGCCTCGTCGTTTAATCACCAGAGACTCATTCTTAAAACTCACAACTGTTCCTGCTTCAGTCAAATAAATTGCAGTCATGGCCCATTCATCAAGAGAGTTGAGATTTTCATTACGTTAAGAATCACTATACCCAATCAATTGAAGACCCATCTTCAATCGCCTGACATAATAGCCAAACAAATTTAAGCAATTAGCAAGGCTTACCCAATTATGTCCCTATCACTCATAAAAAAGATCGTCCGTTATCGCACCATCATCACCGCGATCTCCAATGCCATAGTCACTTGGATAATCCTGATTATCGCGCCTCTCGGTCTTTTCGCCGTAATTACTTGCACCGTTGGCGTATTTCTGTGCAGCCTCTTCATTGGCAACCTGAGCGATCGCGCTTTACTATTTCTAGTCGGAAATGGCGATCGGCAAAATCTCGACTCTAACTCCACAGCAACTCTAGAAGCTAATCATCATAACGATCAGCCCCAGAACCAAAGAGCAGGAAATACAAACAACTCCTTAATTCGAGAACAAATCAAAAAACTTCTGAAATAATTACACTCATTCTTCTTTGCTATGAATCCTAAAACTGTTTTGTGGAGCTTATTAGCCGTAATCGTATTACTGCCTAGCACATGGTTTGGTTGGTCAATTTATCAACGTGGTGAAAACGAAAAGATTTTAAACTCTGTATCTGCAATTATGTCCGAGCCAAATAATGATAATCCTGCCAACATGGAATCTCTGCAAACCAAAATTAAAGAGATTCAGACAGCGATCGCCATCATGCAGCAAGTTCCACCCAGCGCTAAAGACCTCTATCGCCAAGCCCAAACTAATCTAACCAAACTCGAAACCCGCAGAGAAAATTTATCACAGTTACTAGAAACGGAGTTAAAAGTTCAGCAAGATATCGATAAAGCTGAAACCTTAGCCATTGAAGCAGTGAATATTGGCGCAAAACCCCGCAATACCGCTAAAGAATGGAATGAAGCCTATGCCAAATGGCAAGCCGCGATCGGTATACTCCAACGCACTTCTAAAAGTCGCTTTCTAAGCTCCCAAGTCGAAAAAAATCTTGCTAACTATCGAGAAAGTACATCTGTCGCTGGTACAAAAATATCGGGGGAACAACAGGCGATCGATCTCCTTAGTCGCGCCAAAGATTTCGCCAATCAAGCCGTTAGAATTGGGCAAAACCCACCTCATTCCACTGATACTTGGGCGATCGCCTATGGTAAATGGCAAGAAGCCGTAGATCTGTTAGAAAAAATCCCCGCCAGTACCTCTGTCACTGCCGAAGCAAAACGCTTACTCACTGAATACAAAAAAAATCGTTCGATTATTCTCAATGAATTTCGCAAACGCGAAATTCTAGAAACTCAAGCAAAGCAAGAAAACGAATTTGAATCAATTTTTGTCGGACTATCTTCTGACACCAAAGACTCATTACGCCGCTTAAAGGGTTATGGCTATGCCCGTGAAAAATTTACCGCGATGTGTTTCCAAATCATGACCGACAACACCACCAGTGCTGATTTAGCAGACCGTGGTATTGAGCTTACCAGTTACTCAAGGGGCATCTGTAACTATATATGGGAGCGGCTCTAGCTATAAATCATCAACTGTAATGTTGAATCATTAATTGAATAGGCTTCTTCAACCCAATGCAATAATTTGAAGCGTTGCAATAAAAAAAAGGAATAACTTCGATGGAAGTATTAATGGTTATGATTTGGGGATTCTGCGGTTGGGCTTGTTACTCGATCGCTGAATCCAAAAAGAGAAATAAAGAGCTTTGGGCAGTTTTAGGCGTACTACTTGGATTTATCGCCGTGATTATTATCTCGGTCTTACCTGCTATTTCTGGTTAAAAACTCTAGCCACTGGTGCAAGTACGCTTGTACTGGTGGCTAGAAATTCTATACCGTAAGATACTCTTGCATGGATGTTAACTGGCGATCGCAGTCTTGAAAAATAAAATTAACCGCCGCAAACAAATGTTCGATCTCTTGAATGCTATAAAAGATTTTATTGCGAGTAAAAGTAGTATGATCGAGTTTCCCAAACTGCCAAAATTTACCATTAGAAGTAATCCCAAAGACAGTTATCTCTTCTAGATTATTCAACTTTTGGGCGGCATACATTTCTGCTAAACACTGACCCCAAGCCGCATCAAAGTTATCTTGCTTAGCTTCGATCAGTAAAAAATAGGGCTTATCAAACACAACTTTACCAAGAGGCGATCGCTTTGCCAAAATATATTCAGGAAAGCCAGTTAAGTTCTCAGTGTAGTTTAGATATTGATGACTCCACAGCGTAAACTTTTTGGCGAGTGGTTTCCAAACTTCCTTGAGAATCGGATAGATCAAGTTTTCACAAATAGCATACTCAGAATTATCCACAACTCCTTCGTTTAACATAAACTCAAGATCCGTCAGGAAATAATCACGAATATCAAAAGGAACTTCTCGCATAAAGTTCTCTTCTACAAAAGAAATCTCTAATTCCTTAAGAGTCGCGCCTAAACTTTTGTACTGACTAAATGACATATCTTCTAATCCTGATTTTCTAATTCTGATAATGTATTAGTGTCTGTTGATTGGTAAAATAAACTGTAAAAGAATGCCTAGAATCTTATCAATTTCCTTGATATAGTACTCAACAGTATCGATATAAACAGTGCGATCGCGCAGGGTTAAAAATCGCCAGTTGGTTCCACTTATGACGACACCATAAACCGTTTCAATATTGTTCCCTGATTGCTGGTTAAATATTTGCGCGGCAACCCTTTCGGCAATACATTGTCCCATGCCACCAATGATATTTTCGTTTTTAGCTTCGACAATCGTGGTAACAGGGGCGCTAATATACAACTGCTCTTTGGAGTAACTCAAAATAAAATCACAATAACCTGCTAGTCCTTTGCTGCTATCAACATTAAACTCTTTCCCAGAGAACAGAGACACCTGATAGCCTGATAGTCGCCTTATTTCTCCCAATATAGGAGCAATAATAAATTCGGATCGGGATTTCTCACTATTAATGGCGATCGCCAAGTTGAGGTATTCCTTTAAGATCATGCTCAAAAGTTCTGAAGGTTGCGTTTGGGGAACTTCAGCAAATAAGTCTCGATCTTCTTCGATGACTAGATTAAATACTTCTCTAACTTTCGCCAGTGTGAAGTCACTATATGCCATATTTGTCTCGTGGATTGATATTGGGGATGATGGAAGGGGCGATCGCTTTTTCTATTAGGTTGAGACAGGTTGAAGGGGTGATCGTTAATTTGTGTGAAAAACAAAACTTACATTTGATCTGGTACAGGCAAAACTTTACACTCCTTATACTCATTGCCATTGTGAGAATGTTCAATTTCTAGATATCTAGTTTTTCCTTTGGATAAACCTATCCAATCAAGCATTTTAAGAAGTGTCTTGATTCTTGGTAGTTCCTCCAACTTGTCTATAGAACCCTTGCCAAATTTTGCTAGAACAACTGCTGTAAATTCTTTCGCAAAAAATTCTGCTTCTATCTCTGTATCGTTACGATAAGCAGTTTCCCATCCATCGTTACCAAACAATTTCTGATAGCGAACTTTACGTTCATTAAGCCATAACTGATGAGAGACTTTTACTGCTCCCATACCCAATGGTTTACCCATACCTAATGAAAATCTATATTCCTGATCACCAGAAATATGGCAACGCTTTTGTCTTTCCTTAGCAATATCCAAAACCCAGAGTAATGCTCCTAACTCAACCTCACTAAGATTCTCAAAATAAATTGTAAATTCAAAAGATACCCCATCCTTAATGGGTTTAATTTCTGTATATTGTTTGGGCTTATCATTAATTTCTTGAGTTTTAGTTTCCTCAATATCACCAGAATTTACATTACCTTTGTGCCAGTAAAGTTTGTGTCCTCGAATAACTGTTTCCTTGATAGGAATATTTGAGTAGTCGTTTAGCTCGTTTGCTTTTGGATCAGTTTGTACAAGATAGTGCTGAAATGTGGTTGGTTTTGGACTTGCTAAAATCTTTGGTGTAATTCGGGTTTGAGGGTCTTCTTTTAACCAAATATTCTGATCACCTGTTTGATCAATGAGTATCCCATCACTGATAAATACACGACCAGATCTTGCTTGATTCTTGTCTTGCTTACTATCTCTGACCCAACCAAATATAGACTCGGCAATGTCTAAGTCTTGAAAATCTCGCAATTCATTAGGAATAAAGTCTAAAGCAGAAGCAGCTCGTCCATTTCTATGAGGATCATAAGGGACACGAAAGTTAGGATTATGACCAAACAATGATACTGGTTTTCCTTTAGTCGTGGGTTCACAATAGAAAATTGGACGCTCAGATTCCCTGAAAATTCCTAAGTCTTTATCAAAAAAAGATTTTTGAAAATCAGTCAGAGATTGACAATAATCTTCAACTGAATTTTTATCTAACTCAAAATACTGTCTGGCATCTTTTTCTCCAATTAAACAATGGTTTTTACGGTCTGTTCTTCCACCTGTTGTATTCCCTTCCATCATGTTGCCACTAGTAACCAAGAATCCTTGATACTGATGTTCAGCGCTGGCTTTACTTACTTTTCCTGCAAAAAAACGATTGTTCTTTGAGTATATATCATCAAAACGAACATCAATACATTGAGGGAAATACCGATCATTATCACGGACAGAAATTAAACCAAGTTCGCTTTCTAATGCAATCGATTCCTTAATCCACACAAACGAGTGTTTATCTTCTATAAGTTTAGCTGGATAAATTCGCCAGCTATTATCTAGTTGTCTTTGTAGATACCCAGCTTTGACATTAGCACCAGCTTTGCCAAGTATTTTGTCATACTTCGCACCTAATGCGTCTTCTGCGGTCGCTGCAACAGCGCGAAAAAAGAATTTTTGTCGATCTGAGACCTTACTAATTTTGCTAAAACTAGCTATCTCAACAAGATTTCTCAACATTCCGCGTAGACTACTAGCAGGAATTATCGGTTGCAAGTTAGCGGGATTGTTAAAAAAATCTGTTCTTCTACTTCGCTGGTCTATATCCAACTTATTCAAATCTTCAATACTAGTTGACAGGTCTCCAAATCGATCAAAATCTGATGGAATCAAGCCACAACGAATGTAAAGAGGAGATTCGGTTGTGATGACACATTCGATTTTTCCTGTATGTAGTTGAGAAGTATTATATTGATCAAATGCAGGCAAGTCTTTCTCTGATGTCTTGAGAATTTTATCTGGTAGTTCAACAAAATTGTAAGGACTAGAAATCACTTTTCTATCTCTTGGTACAGGATTGATATGCTTGGGTAATTCGTTAGTCATTTTTGTTTCCTTTTTGGTGTTTTTCAAGTTGCGGAAGTCGAATGATTGATGACAATATAATCAAGCGTTCTGAGAAAGCCAGTATTGCTGACTTAATAGTGCATTAGCATCAGAATCTAATTGCCATGCAGAAGGAAATTCTGTTTGCTTATATTCACTTTTTGCAAGCTCTAAAGCATTCTCAAAAGCGCCTGACAAAATCTCTAGAAAATATGGCTTTAGACTGGGAGAATCTTGTAATAAACCCTTAATTTGTTGGCGTTGCTCAATGATGGTAAGCTCCCAGCCATTAAAGTTTTCTGGCAAATTGACATATATTCGTTTTAGCAGATGTGCAAATAAAACTATCAATCTATTTTTTAGCTCACGGCGATCGCTCCTAGCCAAATTCTCTACCTCCTCAATCAAGTTTTCAAAGTCTAAACCATCAAGATCTTTATTTCTGAGTTTAGCCGCAGTCGCCTCACACCATGCCACAAAATCATTGTCATACAAAGTTGTTATATTTCGGATTGCCTGAGTCATGACTAATTTTTCTCCTTTGTAGTTAAATCAACAAGACGGCTATGCGAGATTCGCGCAACGCCTGCGTCATCATAGGTAATGTAATGATGCACAATTAGACGAACTGGTTTAGCAAGCTTTTGGTTTGTGTCAACCTTAATATCAGTAAAAGGAACAGCGTGTCTAAGTCCCTGTGAACCATCTCGCAGCAAGGTAAAGCCGTACTGCTCATCTTTTTGTCCATGTGTTCCCCAGAGAATTTGTCTTTCTTCAATTTTCTCTTCATACTGGTCATCTTCCGTAAAGTGCGATCGCCATTCTTTACCCTTACGCCACAGATGTACTTCACCGCCATTTTTACTAAAAATACGACATTCTTGGAGAGTTTGCGATCGCAATTTAGCAAATTCAGTAAACACCTCACCAGATGTTTTTAACTTATTATTATCAAATTTTCCCCAGATCACTCCATCTTCAGCATGAGCTAGTAAGTAATTTAATTCATGTTCTTCTGCTTGCTTTTCTATCCATTTTTTTAAGGATTCAGCATCAAATTTTTCTAAAATAGGAATGCGTTTAACTACTGGATTTTTCATGGTTACTTTACCTCAACTTTGTTGACAAATTTTTGAACATAACGCTCTAATGATTTTCGTGCGTCATCTGGGGTGATTTTCAAACTATCTTCTCCCTGAATTGTCCATTTTTCTTTTCCATAGGCAATATCCGCACGAATCCCTTGCAGTCGCCCTCGCCCAATACTACTCTCCCCACCAATCGGTAAATCACCTGTCCAAAGATCTTTGAGCAACAAAAGCAACAAACCAATTTCATGCTCATTATCTTTAGGATTCCGTAATTCTAGTTTTAATTCTACCTCACCGCTAAATATGGGTTGTGCGTCAAATAATGCGCCATGCAATGCACCACCTGTAAAACGATCAATCGCAATACGATTTTGGACAAGTTCGCTAGTGTTTTTAATTTCACTCTCATAGACTGTCAATTTACTTGCTTTAGCATCTTTATTTCCATTGTCAGAAATATCTGTGCCAAAAATATCATCAACAATTTGAAGATCTTTCTCTAATGTGTTGACAATCCTAACTGCTCTGTGTCTCAAAACACCTGCCAGACTTGTCCCTGAGATGATGCTTTCTAATTTTTCATTTCGTTTTGATTTAAGATGAACTGCATCAGGTCGCTTATGTTCAGAATATTCGGCTGAACGAATTATCATGGAACCAACAAGGCTAAATTTTGCTGTGATGGTAAAGCGATCGCGCTGATCGTTACCAATATCTCCAAAGATTTGTTTGACTTTCCCCTCATTTGGATTTATGGCATATTCATTTGCCCAATCCCTATCAAAAGTTAACCATGCTAAGCGGTACTTTTCATCTTTTAAGTCAAATTCCCACACTTGCCACTGTTCAACATGACAACGCCCAAAGCCGCGCCTTTTCTTCATGCCGATCGCTATTTCACCACTTTCTGAATCTTCTTTTTTCTCGAAACCTGATAGGGCGATCGCTAATGCTTGTTTAAGTTGATTCTCATCTTTCCCTTGTTCAATCAACAATTCAAAGAAAAGTGGAAACTCAGTACCTGCTGACAGTAATTCAAAGTCGTACTTAGCTTTTGTTGCTGCTGTTCCAGTCTTGCCATCAATTTTGACACCATCGCGTAACTCTATATCAATTTTCTCAGTACTAATAGAATCATTAACAATCAAAGGACTCTGATCGCCATCATCGACAATAACAACTTTTTTGTTTTGGTCTAAAATTTTACGAGCAGAGCCAAATAGCAAATTTGTTAAATCACCTTCAGCCTCTAGTTCACCATATTTTCCAGCGTAGTCTCGTAAATAATTGCGTAAAGCACCAGCGATAGAAGCACCAGTTAATAAAGCTTTATCTTCATCTACACTATCTCGCAATAAAGCAAGATCGGTGAGGCTATCAGAATCGCCACTACCTAGACAGGTTGGTGTGTCTAAAAATAGCGTACCTTTGACGATGATACGCTTATAGATGTTACGTTGATGACGATTATTTAGGCGATCGTTACTCATTCTCTTTACTCTCCTTAGTTGCTTTTTTTGCTACTGCTTCAATCAATCTCAATGTATACTCCATTGCAAGAGCATCTGTTAAGCCTTTTTCTACATTAGCAATCTTGACTGTATCAACATCAGTAATCCACTCTTGAGGCTTTTGAAGCCATGTTTCAATCTGTGATTTCAAAGGTATTTCTCTATTGCCAACCTTAATTTTTGTTTCAAGTTGCTTTTGAGCATTTTTAGGTAAGTTGTTTAGCATCGAAAGAACAAGGTCAGAATTTTGTGGCAATGCTTGTCGGGCAAAAAGACGCAAACGTGAAAGTTGACTATTACTGATTCCATTCTGAATTGATAAATTTCCTAATTTTTCTAAAAGCTTCTGATCTAGTTTTTGTCTTAGTAAACGATCAGCCATTTTTTCTGCCAACGTCAAAGAATCTCCTTGCAATTGACTTACATCTGGTTTTCCCTTTTGATCTGTTTTTTTAGCATTAAACTCACTTTCAGAAAGCCAATTCACGGAAACTCTTCCAAAACCATCAACTCTTCTTTCACCAATTCCTTGTGATTCTAATAACTTGATTTGCTCCTCAGTTAGGGAATATTCTTTAAACACAAATACACTGCCCATTGATAAGGCTGGCACTTGTGGCAATGGCAATCCCCATTTGCGGTTAAATCCGCCGATATTTTCACTACCCGCGTAAATAGGCTGTGCTTCAGGTAAGGGTTTAGGCAAGTTTACAATTTCTAAAATCTTTTCGATTTCGCATTTAATTAGATTGGGATCAGCTACAGGCTGTCCATACTCATCTCGAAGAATGGCATTACTTAGCAGCGTAATTACTAAATCGTCTTGGCTATTACGTTTTGCAACAGGAATACTAACCTCATTCCAGTTATCATCACGAGGTTGAACATTGCTAATTTTACAATGTCCATAACCTGCGCTCTGCGACCCACCTAACCATATATTGTCTTTAGACTGGAGAAGCTTTAGGACATCATCACAGATTTCATCCGTCTCGCATAAAATCACAGACTGAAATGTTTGACCTGCATCGATCGCATCATAACGAAAAATTTCACCATGCTCTTTTGTTGAACGACCTTTAGAGCGATCTCGCTGATTGTGAATATTAATCCTTCGCTCTTCTTTATACAAAGAAACTGATTGTTCTTTGACAGTACAAAATCTCTGCTGTACAGACTTAGGAGTTACTTCTTCTAGCAAATCCCCAAAATCCTCAATGTTTGCTCTGTCGTATATAGTCATTCTATCTATAGAATCTTCGTTAGGCAGATTCGCATCCTTATCCTTAACCCAAGAAATTGGTACGGGCAAAGTCCTCAGTTGTTTATCCCCTTTACTTTCAAGATAAGCATTTAAGTAATGAACTGATTCATCTTCAAAAAACAAATCTCTAACTATCTTCTCCTCAAGATTCAAGTCTCTCAATTGATGTTCATTCATATAGCGCCCAATAATCGCACCACGAATCATGCTACCTGGGATGTAAGGATAAGAAACATCACTATTGGGATCGCCTTGAAAAGACGTAGCAAGTAGGGTCTGTTGTGTGGTTAGTGAGAATGTAATAGCTTTCATGAGTTCTTTCCCTCCTGTCCGAATCTATGAATATGATTTTTGGTAATGTCATTACCCTCTACATCATGCAAAGTGCATTGCACATGACCACGCCCACGATTGCGCCCACTGCCTAGATGTCGCAAAGACAATGTACCAACGGCTAAAAGAGTTAGCATATCCTGCCCGACTGTTTCAGTTTCAAAAAGAAGGTCAGATGTAAAATCTAGATCTCTAATCACAACACGCGCAGAGCGTAAACTTTTTGCTTCTGCAACGCCTGTTTCTGCACTAATAGCGGTTTGCTTACGAATAGTAGTTAAAGAGCTAAGTATTTGCTGACTGGTAAGGTCATTTTCTTGGATTGCATGAGCCACTGCTTGTTGTAAGTCTGTTGGCAATCGTGCGTCTCCAATATGAACTGCTGCCATAATATTTAGTCCACTTCCAGAAATTCCAAACAATTTACAAGCTCGGTTGCGCCAGTATTCTTGACTGTCCACTAATGTATCAATTAAGTTGTCACATTCTTCACTTAGCAAACCTTTGAGAGTTCGACCGCGCAAATAAGGCAACCCATAAGAATCATGTTCAACCTCTTGATCAACAATTCCCGCAACACCATCACCACGCCCAAAGGTGGTATCACTAAGCAGTTTAATCTTCAGTTTATACTTGTTCATTTGTATCCTCCGTCAGCGACACATAAAACTCCATTGCCTCGATCGCATCAAAATATCCACAAATTCTTTTATCTAATTCATCCGTCCATCCACTTCTCGCTAAAGCGTTTAGTTGAACAGTAGATCTACTGGCGAAATAAGGTAAATCACCTAAACCGTAAGCTTTCAAGTATTCTTCGGTTGCTCGTGAACCTTTACGCAAAATTTCTCGCAAGGCAATTACTTTATTCCGCTTATCCTTCCATCTCAAATTATTATTCAGTTCTTCGATAACTTTTGTAATACCTTGCCATGTGCGCCATTCATCATCTTGAGTAATCAAAACAGGACGCATATACAGCAACTTGTCTTTTGAGATTTGGTACTCTCGTTCCCGAATTTCGCTAACTGAACCAATCAAACCACTAGCTGCCAAGTGCCAATCTATTGCAGAAAAATCAAGTTCTTGTCCAGTCTTCTCTTTGGCTTTACTCTTTGCATATTTCTTCGCACTTCCACAAAGATCTTCACTTAGTTTATAAGCTCTAGCAAAAGGGTAGTGCGACTTGACTATGCACACACCAGCGCAAGCAGTTAATTTATCACCATAACTTACAGATTGCTCTTCAAATGCTTGTAAGTAAATAGCAGCTAGTTCTAAGCCTAACCTACCATCACAAACAAAAGTAACATCATCGCCGCCATAAACAATTGGACGAAATGGCAACGTATTATCTTTCAAGCTAATTTTTTCTGCAAGTGAACCACTGTCAAGAGACTTAACAACAGTTTCATAAACTTTTTTCAGAGCATTTTTTCCTGCTTCTTGAATACTATGAGAAAGTTTGCGGATTTCTGTAATGTATTCTCGATTACTCTTACCTATACCAACATCTTGAAAGCGTTTGCCCATATTATTTCCATCAGCATGAACGATCGCAATATAGCTACTCTCACCTTCAGATCTCCCCATGTCATCAACATCAAGAGGAATTTTATAATTGTGAGATGTTTCACGATCAAAAATAAAATATTTAAGTTGGTCATTTGCAGCGTTGACAGCCACAAGCTTTGCTCCAATCTCTCTAGAAATTGGATAAGCTTGATGTTCTGAAGGCATCTTATATTGTTCTTCATTACTTATGCTCACAGCAACAAGACGCGATGATCTACAGTCTGCCGTAACACCTAAACCTAACAAAGGCGCTGATGGGACTCGTTGCTGTTTAGCTCGATCAACCTCATTTTTCATGACATTCTGGATAACCTGATAAAGAGGATCACTTTTGCTGTTCCACTCAAATTCTTTGTGGGCAGCAACCAAATTAATACCTGGTGCTTCTTCCAGAATTTTTCTGCTAAGCTTTCGAGTAAATTCTTTAGCATAATCAATTGTTTGAAATAGCAAAACAGTATTACCACCACCTGCATAAACTAGCTCCGCAGTCAGTTCGCCATCTTCTATGTGCGGTTTATCTTCTGGCTGGGCTGGTATCTGGATGTTCCAGTTTTGATTTTTTTTCAGATCTTCAAGAACTTTTTTAACCCACTCATCTGTTACTTGAGATACAAGATAAGATGCCCCAACATTTTCTCTGAGGCGATTGCTACCAAAGATATAGGGTTGAATTCCTGTAGTATCTAGTACGGTTACGATTAAGCTCATGATTTTTTCTCCTGCTCAGCAATCCATGAATTGAATTTCTCTGTAAGTTTAGGTAGATCGTCACGCCCAAATACTTCTATCTTTGAATCTTCTGTAGTACCTCTCAATTCAATCTTTAAACTCTCTGGATTATTAGAGCAACAAACTAAAGCCACCCTAGCTTCGGAACCGCCTAATTGCAAAGCTCTCGTCCGTGCTTCAAAGAGTTTAAGTTTGCACAAATCATCTTTTGCTGACGTTGTACAAGAGATTGCAAATAATTGATACCCCCTCATAAAAGCAACATCAAACTGAAAGTTTCTTCCAGCACTTGTCGGAACTTTAAAATCCATCCCATAATCATGAATAAGGTGATCGCCAGAAATATCTTTGATGACTTGCAATACTTGGTATTCCAGCCATAAACCACCTAACCAATCACAAAAATGCTCTAATTTGGCAAACTTTTGTGTCTCCTGAACTTTAGCGAATGAGAGCAGCCCCTCAGACGAAGTAAATCCTTGATCTGTAAATTCATCTATAGCTTCTTGCGGAAGACTACTAATGGACATTTTCAGCTTTTCAAGGATTTGCCTGCTTTTCCAATCTCCCCATTCTCCATTGCCTTTTTTCTTTCTAGAATCCTTGCAGATCACATCATAAAACCATTTAAACCAATCTTTTGATTTTTGCTCATCACTATGTAAAATTGCCAACTTTTTCGCAAAATCAGGTAACTTTACTTCCTGTATCGGAGTTTTCTCACAGACCTTTCCATGTAACTCAAAAACTTTTTCTAGACTTGGCTTTACAGCTATTGCTACATTGTGATGGATACGACCGTCATCTTCACGATCAATACAAACTTCTAATCTGCGGGGATCGAGATAGCTAAATACTACATCAGACCGATCAAGAGATAGCATTGCTCTATAAGCGTGAGTGGACATTGCTTTTGTTCCACCTGTGTAGTGCAAGCCCAGAGAAGCAGATTTTGGCAAATTCTTTGCTACTTTACGAATTTCATCTTGGATATGAAAAGCGTCAGAGTCATATTCCCCTAATGAAATTAGCTCGGCTGTTTTACATACAGATATCTTACTCTGTAAGATGTTTTTTAGTCGGTTTGCTTGTCCCGATGTCCCTGTTGTATGAACTAAATAAAGTGTACCGCCTTTATTTAGCAAAAGATGCGCCGCGACATAGTTGGGCAGAGGGTTTTCGCCGATAAGGAGAAATAAGCGATCGACTTTGTATTTATCTAGTTCAGTGTTGGTCATAGGTTTTAGATAATGTTTGTTTTTAAGAAAAAATTAGTGCTGATGATATTTAAGCAGTGAAGCGATCGCTTATCTCAGAAAATACTTCTGATATTACTCCTCACCGATTGGCTAAAAATTTAGATTTAACGTTTCAAAAGAAGCGATCGCACTCTCTTCAATAACTCATCAGGCACAGCACGAGGCTGCCCCATTAACCAAGCACCACAGGTCATTTCTAGATAGGGTTGTTGCTGATTGACTTCTTCACAAGCCTCCAAAGTGCTGTGAATCACCGCAACGGGCGAGAGATTACCGCGATCGCGGCAAAACTCATGCCATTTAATCACCTCATCTGGATTAGAGCTAATAATTAAATAATGAGAACAAGCCTCAAGGATC
>JBIKYZ010000389.1:0-4064 GCA_044354985.1 Pseudanabaena sp.
CTATCACTATGGCTATTAATACTATTACTGATGAGGATGCTCTTAATTGGTTTCATCATTGTGGCATCTGCTTTGAGCCTTTTCGGTAGGTTCTTTTGTGGCGGGTTTGATCGGTATTTGCTGTAAGAATTGTAGTTTTTGCCCCCCTAGCCCCCCAATTCTGGGGGGAACCAGATTTAAGTCCCCCAGAATTGGGGGATTTAGGGGGCTAGACACATAGAGCTTTAATTCTTAAATGTTTTTTAAGGCTCAGTCAAGTATCCGTTGATTTTCTTGACTAGCTGTTTTAGTGACACTGGTTTACTGAGATAGTCATTCGCCCCAATTTCGATGCACCGATCGCGATCGCCTGCCATCGCCAGGGCGGTCAATGCAATGATCGGCGTATCGGCTAACTCAGGCATTTGGCGAATTCGCTGGATAGCTTCCAATCCATCCATTTCTGGCATTTGAATATCCATTAAAATTACATCAGGGTGAGTTTGCTGAGCCAAGTCGATCGCCATGCGACCATTGTGGGCAATGACTAAGCGATAGCCCTTTAGACTCAAATAATCAGCAAACAGGTTGATATTCGCCTCATTATCCTCGGCGAGTAAAATTACTGGTGAGCCCTCGATCGCAGGTTGGGTCGCCTCGAAGGCAGACGGAAGCGGAGGTTCTGGCTCAGCAGATAATTCACAGAATGGCGAGATCGGAATTGCGATCGTAAAGCAACTTCCCACCCCTAATTCACTGGTTAATCTGACTTCGCCGCCATGCAGCTCGACCAAGCGCTTGACGAGGGCTAAACCCAATCCCGAACCGTCGTAGTTACGATTAAGGGCACTCTCAACTTGCACAAACGGTTGGAATAACCGTTTGAACTGATCTGGCGCAATCCCAATGCCTGTGTCAATTATGCTAATTTCTAGGGTGTCATATGCGCCACCTTTCGCGATTTCGTTATTTTTATTACCCAGAACCTTTATGTAGCTTGCTTTTAGGGTGATTTTGCCGCCGTTCGGCGTGAATTTGACGGCATTATTGAGCAGATTAATTAGAACTTGCCGAATTCGCCGTTCATCAAGGTTGATGGCAGGGAGATTGGCGGGAATCTCTGATTCCAGTTGAATTTTTTTGCTGAAGGCTTGTTGCTTAATAAAGACCAAACTCGATTGACAAAGGGCTTCTACGTTACTGGGTTGACAAGATAGCTTAATTTGTCCTGCTTCGATTTTTGCCACATCTAGAATATCGTTAATCAGTTCCAGTAGGTGGTTGCTGCTGTTCTCAATGGTGTGGAGAGATTGCAGTTGCCGATCGTTTAAATCGCCAAAAATCTGTTCCTCAAGGATTTCCGTCATGCCTAAAATGGCATTGAGCGGGGTGCGTAATTCATGGCTCATATTGGCAAGAAACTCATCTTTGAGGCGAGTTGCTTTGATCAGTTCTTCATTAATGTGTTGCAGTTGTAGTTCCGCCTGTTTGCGATCGGTAATATCAATGTTTAATCCAATCGTCTTTTGGATTTCTCCTTGGGCATTATATTGGTTGAAAGCGAAGGAATCGATAAAGCGGATTGTGCCATCGGGGCGAATAATCCGAAATTCGACACGACACTCTTTATCCCCTTGATAGGATTGTCGTTCAGCCTGCTGAACCCAATCTAGATCATCGGGATGAATGCGCTGGAGCCAATCCTCATATTTACCAGAAAACTCCTCTGATGAAATTCCATAAAGGCTCAACATCCGCTCATCCCAGATCAAGCGACTGTCACTTATTTGATATTCCCAAATACCAATGTTGGCTCCTTTTAGAGCAAATTCCAGACGATCTGATAGGTCTTGAAGTGCAAGTTCGGTGTTTTTACGATCGCTAATATCGAGATTCACGCCTACCGCACGCACTAATTCTCCCTGAAGATTGCGCTGTTTGTAGGAGTGTGACATAATCCATCGGACTGTACCATCGGGGCGAATGATGCGGAATTCTGCGCTGTAAATAGCTTGCTCCTCTGAAATTTCGGGCTGGGCTTGGAGCAAATCATCGGGATGCACACGACTACTCCAGTCCTCGTAAGTGCCATGAAACGATTCGGTTGATATGCCATGGATAGCCAGCATCCGCTCGTCCCAAAGTAGGCGATTGCTGGAAAAATCAAATTCCCAGATGCCAATTTGAGCAGATTGAATTGCTAGTTCTAATCGTTCAGATAGCTCCTGCAATTTCTTTTCAGCATTTTTGCGATCGCTGATATCAATCACCACACCATCCCAAATAATATTGCCATTTTCTTGGCGATCGGGCTGGGAACTAACTTGTATCCATTTCACCCGTTCATTCGGCAGGAGTAAACGTCCTTCAACAAAAAAGGGTTGGAGGGAAGTAGCCGAATCCTGAATGGCACTTTGAATCATAGGAATATCTTCTGGGTGAAATCGCGCCCAGAGACAGCTCATATCCTGAAGCACCGCTTCAGGAGTCAATTCAAAAATCTGCTGCACTTGGGGGCTGACATAAACCAACTCATCTCGACCATTAGTCTGCAAAACATAGCGATAAATCATCCCCGGTACACTTTCTGTCATGCGGCGGAATTGGGCTTGACTTTCTTGGAGGGCGAGTTCGATATTTTTGCGATCGGTAATATCGGTCAACGTGCCGATATAGCCCACTACGTTGTCATCATCATCGAATTCCTTCGCCACTTGGATATAACACCATGTTGTAGAGCCATCTGGGCGGAGATGCCGACCTTCGCTGCCATGAATGATCTGACTCTCAGGAGTAGAATTGGCGTAGTATTCAGTCCATTCGGCAAGGCGTTGCTCACTGTCGTCGGGATGTAATCCTTCCATCCAACCATGACCTAAGGCTGATTCCATGGGTCTGCCACTCAGCTCACTCCAACGCTCGTTGACATAGACACAGTTGAGTGGGCTATCAAAGCGGAAAATGGCGACTGGAGCGGCTGCGGCAAGGCTGGCATAGCGCCGTTCACTGGCTTTCAGCGCTAACTCTGCTTGTTTGAGCGTGCTAATATCCGATAAAACTCCCTGGTAGCCAACCACGGATCCCGTGCTATCGGTGATGGCCGTTGCACTAGCTCTCACCCAAACGTAAGGGCGATCGCGGTGGCAATGGCGGAATTCTAGATTGTGCATCCCGAAGTTGACTGTTTCCAGTGTTTGTTGTTCGATTAGCCAGCCACGATCTTCTGGATATACTGCTTCATTGGATGGTCGCCCAATCCATTCACTGACATCCCAGCCAAAGAGCGTTGTAAATTGTGGTGAAAGATACGTGAAATGATATTGCGCATCGATTGCCCAGATCAGATCTTGTCCACCTTCCACCAGATGCCGAAATTTAGCCTCACTTTCCGCTAACTCTATCTCCATGCGCTTGCGATCGGTGATATCCGCAGCAATTCCTACAGTTCCCGCAATGTTTAGCTCATCGTCCCTAAAGGCTGTTTTAGTCGTTTCAAACCACCCCAAAGTGCCATCCGCCCTTGCGCTTTGCTCCACCAATACCTTGCGTTGATCAGATTGTAAGACCTCAGCATCATCATTATGATAGGCTTGAGCCAAGTCTGCTGGGAAAATATCATAAGCTGTTTTACCTGCTACTTCTTCTGCCGAAACGCCAAAGGCTCTGGCAAAGGGTTCATTTACCGCAATAACTCGACCTTGCACATCCTTAATCCAAGCAAGATGGGGAATATTGTTCATCAGCGCTTCGAGATGCTTTTGTTTAAGCATCAGTGCTTTCTCAGCAACTTTGCGATCGCTGAAATCAATCACCACGCCATCCCAAATAACATCGCCATTCTCTTGGCGAGCGGGCTGAGCACTAATCTGTACCCATTTCATCCGCTCCCCCAACAGGAGTATACGCACTTCGACCAAAAATGGGTGCAGAGAGACAGTCGAGCTCTCAATATACCTTTGCGGCTCATCTGGGTAAATAGGTGAAATGGCAAAATAGGAGTAAGTCGTTTTGAATTTTCAGAGATTAAGATGATCAAATTTCCCCTAACCCAATTGCTAGATGAGCAAGCGTGCTATGAATGGCTA
>JBIKYZ010000139.1:0-13376 GCA_044354985.1 Pseudanabaena sp.
TCCTTTTTGCCACTCTTACTTACATTTTGACGAAGCAACTATTCTCTAATCTCTCTCCAGTATACTTTCTCAGCCTATTTTATCTCAGTCAAATCTCTCACTTTTCTATCTGCGTAACATGAGTTATCTAAATCAAATCTCTGGATTTTCTATCTGCGTAAGGTGAGTGACTAGTAATTAGAAGACAAAATGGAAACGCAACAGGCATCTTGTAAAACGATTTTATTGATTGATGATGAAGACTACATTCTCCAAATTGTAGAGGCTTGTATAGAAAATTTCAGCAATTGGCGACCGGCACTCGCAGCTTCTGGCGATGAAGGATTAGCAGCAGTAGCTAAGGCAAAACCTGATGCAATTTTGCTAGATATGATGATGCCAAATATGGATGGGTTTACCTTCCTCAAAAACTTAAAAGCCGATCCTCAACTTGCAGATATCCCTGTAGTACTTATTACCGCTCGTTTAGATCTGCTTGAAACCCAAAAACTTTCTCAGTTGGGTGTCAAAGGCGCGATCGCTAAACCATTTCATGCAACTAAGCTCGTCGATCAAATTACCAAGATTTTAGGCTGGTAGTAGTGATCGCTTGGCAACATTTTTGCCAAAAATATTAATTTTTATTTCAGCACAAAGAGTTTTCAGGAAATATTTTACTAACTACAGAATTTCCTCATTTTTTATTTTTAATCTTGGAGGAGTGGTAAGGTCACATCTTGAAAAAACTTGGACTGACTGAGGGTGCAAAAACTTTTTCTATCTACATGTTAAGTAAATCACCAAAATTATGAATCAAACTAAACTGAATAGCTCAGTCTCTAAATTAGGTTGGTGGATTGAAATATTGACTGCACAGCCTCTCTGTCTGTATTACTTTGGCGCATTTACAAGCCATCAAGAAGTTCAACAATTAAAAGCAGGATTTATCGAAGATCTTCTTTTAGAAAGCGCCACAATCCTTTCGGCTAACATTCTATTTTGTCAACCCAGTCAATTAACTTTGACAAGAGACGAACTACGATCGCACCATATTTTATCGAAAAAAATTGCCCCATTTGGACTTAAATCAAGCTTTGTTGTTTGATATTGCAGCTTAGGTCGAAATTTTAACTCTTGTTCCTTAGAATAATTGTCAGCATGAAAAATATCAATCTTTTTTATCAATGCCACGTCGCTGGTCAAGATTCTGCAATTTGGCAACTGAAATGTCATTTACGTATTATCTATCAACAATTTGGACAGCAAATCGTGATCGTCTCACCTCAAAACTGTGAAATTGGTTGGTTTATTCCATCTCAGATCGAAAAACTTGCTACGCAGATTATTCAGGATTTTCAGCTTAATCCTAATCGTCTAACTTGGATAGAGCATGACCCTAACTATGCCAGCAGACAAATTTGCTCAGAATATAGTGAGGTCACATTTCAATGGAAACAAGCGTACATTGCCACTAATCCACATTGGCAAGCGATTTCCAATGAGTTATTAGACTCCTTAATCGCTGATACTGACTATAGCGACTCTTGGAGCCAAATCCATTTATTCACAAACCATTCGCGACTTCTACAAAAAAATTCCTACTTGCAAGAAATAAAAGATTTCACGCCACACTATCTCTCGGCATAATTTCAAACCAAAAGAGAGTGGCGATGATTTGCATCGCCACTCTCTTTTGGTTTGAGCACCCAGCGATCTATATTCCTGCCTTCATAAAAAACTGCTCTGATGTCACTGCCAAATTAGGAAATAAATCATCAGTCAATAGCCGATCGCTGCGATAAGTCTCAGGTGGGCGATCGACAAAAAACACGGTCAGACTTCGCATCGGTGGATAAACTACCCACACTCGATCAACTCCAGCATTCAAATAGTCCATCGCTTTCTGGGCTAACTGGTTAAAAGTCTGTTCGGGCGATACAATCTCAATCACCAATTCAGGCAATACAGGACAAGGCGCGTCCTCAAGCCAATCTGCGGCAAGGCGATCGTAAGAAACATACAGCAAGTCAGGTACAGGAACCCAATTCTCACCCCGCCGTTTTAAGACTACTGACCACTCGATCGCTACCTGTCCAAATCCATTAGCCCATGCTGACAATTCACTCCAAAAAGATGCGGTTAAACGAGAATGAAAAAATTTGGGTGACATTTTTTTTAGGCAATCTCCTTCAAATAGTTCATAGCTTCCATCAAGGTCGGACAATTGCAAAAATTGCTCTAATGTCAGCTTTTGCTTTACTTCTGATTCAGGCGTAGTTTTTTCAATAACGACACTGGTCATTTCTTCAACTCCTAGCTGTGGTGATTATCCAACGAGATTTGCGATCGCTCTGATTAAACAAGGCACAGCCGTCGCATCCCAAAAACCTTCAAAACTTCTCTCAGTCAATAATTGTAAATGTAAAGTAAAAGCATGGGGAAACCCATTAACTTCAAGGCTGATATCTTCAGTTTCCAACGTACAACAAATCTTCTCGCCGTCCGACAGCTCTGCTGCCATAATCTGCATCGTCTCGGCAAGTTGTGATACTAGCTTACAAAAATCTTTAAACTCACGTTCAGTTAGCTCGATCGCCCAACTGTCCGTCCCCACCAATCCCTTATACAAATCAACATCCGAGCGTAGTCCAATCCGCCAACCTTCACCGCTTAACAACTGCTTAGATGTATCTTGAGATGCGAAATTTAGCATAGTACTTAGCAAAGTTGACGGTGCTTAGCACCGCCAACTCTAGGGCTTTCAGTTGCTCAGAATTTCAGGCTGGGAAATTTCGTCAGACATTTCCAGAATGGCGCGTAAAATTGGCTTCATCATGCGATCGTCATAGTCATCATCTTCATAGCGTCTGAGTTTGGCTCGGTTCGCAACTTGCACAGTAATGCGATAACGATTGGAAGAAGCACTTATCAGTTCTTCGACACGACGAATAATTTGCGATGAGTCAATAGTGTATCGTTTTGCCATAAAACCGAAAGAAAATGGGTCTTTTAAGTCTAACGCGATCGCGCTCATCTTGCACTGTTCCACAAACAGCAATTCTTAACTAATACCAAAGCACAAAATGGCGTAGCAATTTTGTGCTTGTAAAACCCTTGCTGGGTTTGGGTTTCAATTCACAGAAGTGTCGTCCCACTTTTGTGAATTGGTATAAACGTACTTAAGCACAATAAATTACCAAAACCCGTAAAGTTGCGCCCTGCTGGAGCGCAACTTTACGGGTGAAACCAATTGCGTTATTTTCAGTGCCTACGGCGCTGAAAATAACGCAATTGGTTTTGATTTAAATTCCTCGATCAGAAAATATTTCAAGCAACCAAGTTTTGTGATGTAATATGATGGTCTTGCATAATAGCTATTTGGGGCGGATTCTTCAAATCCATGACTGCAAAGAAAGTACTGGTAATTGACGACAGCATCATGATCCGTAAAATGGTTAAAAGCATTTTATCGGGCAAGTATGATGTCTTAGAAGCAAGTGATGGCAAATCAGGTTTAGATGCTGCTCGCCGAGCCTTTCCTGACCTAATTTTGCTCGATTTTGTTATGCCCAAATACAATGGCTATCAGACCTTACAGGCAATCCGTCGTGTTGAAGGATTACAAAAAGTTCCTGTAATCATGATTTCGGGACTCAAAGAGCAAGTCACCGAGCATGTACCTGAGCCATTCACTGAGTTTGATTTTCTCGAAAAGCCCTTTGAAGCAGATGTATTAGTTGCTCGCATTCAAAACTTTTTAACTCCTGAGCCTACTCAACAACCAGTTTCGGCTGCAACTGCCCGCACTACATCTGCTCCTGCAAGACAGATGCCCCCTACTGAAGAACCTAGCTTGCAAACAATTATCAATCGCCTCACTGCGACTGAGACTTTGCTAGTACAGGGGATCGAGAACTTGATTCAGCGTGAAGTTGTAGCGCGATTTAATGAGTTAAATACTCGGATAGATCATCAAGACAACGAGATCAAGTCTTTGACTCAGCGAATGGAAAAAATTTCAGAACAAATCGATCATCAAAACAAAGGTTTGATGGTAATTTTGCGTGAGCTAAAATCTTTGCAGGGCAAATAAAAAAGGGGAGGAGCTTAGCTCCTCCCCTTTTTTATTTGCTTTATACCAATTTACAAAAGTGTGACGACAATTCTGTGAATTAAAAACTAAAACCTGTAATGGTTTTAAAAACACAAAATGGCGTAGCCATTTTGTGTTTTGGTATTAACGAGTTGCGATCGTTTCTATTTTAGAAGCATCTACCGATACTACTGGCATATTTGCAGTAGAGTTGGCGATCACATTGTCATCTTCAGCATTTGGTGTGGTGAAATAAAGCACAACAAGTGGCAAAGCGCCAACAACAATTCCTAGTAAAGCAGGAACATAAAAACCTGCATTAAAGCTAAGAATTAGTGCAAACATAAAATTGCCTGCATACATAATCGATGGGAAAATGATTTGCTGGCGATTGAGAATTGGTTGATTGTCTTTACCCCAAATTAGAGAGGCAACAGTCATAAATAATGCGCCAGTTCCGAACCAACCAAAAAAGTTTTGGTAAGGCATTCCATAGAATTCGCCTGCTTGATGCCATTCCCAGAAAGGATAGGGGGTTTGGCTCATGGCAGGATCAAGTACAAAGTCCCATGATGTCAGCATCAAAGCTCCAAGTGCGATCGCGGCAATTCGATAGCCCCAACCTGTACCGAAGCGCATCAAAGTTGCAGACACGAGAAAAGCGGAAAACCCCATATAGAACCATGACAAGGGAATTGTAAATGGAACTAAGTCAGCGATTTTGTAACCTAGCCCACTCAGATAGGCATAAGCACCAAAGGGGAAACCTGTACTAGTTCCTAATAATTCACTACTTACCGATAATCCGATCGCAGGAATGCAAAATGCAAGAGTACGCTTAAGCCCGATGGTTTGCTTACCGTAAAGAAATGCGGCGATCGCGCCAAAAATCATGTAGGATGCGCCGCCATTTTGCATTCCCCATGAAAAGACCTGCAAACCAGCCTCGGATAAGCTTTCAATAAACTCGGTGTTTGGCAGCACGAAAATCAAGCCAAATAGACCAAACACCATTGAAACTAGGTGCATTCCTAAATTAATCCATTGTGCGGGGATCGCTCGCCTCATCACGCCATTTACTCCCAGAAATAGTTGAAATTTACTTGTTTACATCATTTTGCGCTGAAACCAGAACCAAGATTTTTGTTGCAAGTGCTGCTATGCAGCACTTGCAACAAAAATCTTGTGGCTCTCTTGATCGCAAATCACTGTAAGTTTGAACTTTGCTTTAAGTAACTTAACAAAAGTATAAGCTAGCATACCATTCATTTTTGAGTTTGAGGTTTACAGCACTTAAACCTCAGCAATTCTCATTATGAAAATGATTTTGTTATTTCCAGCACCGTTGGCGCTGGAAATAACAAAATCGTTTTTTTAGCTATTTAGCTGCCCAAATAGCTAAAAGCAAGAGAGAACTTGCGATCGCAACCCACAGAAAATTGTTAGAGCTATTGGTATTTGGTTTTTCAAGAGAAACCTCACGAAAGGGCTTTCGCTCTGTATCACCTGAACTTTTACTTCTAGCTACGGGTTTAGACTGATAGGTGTCAGGTGATTGTAAAATCGGCACTTCAGAAACAACACCTTCGAGTTTGCTCAGTTGCGGGGCAGTCAAAATCCCCAACATATAACGTGCTGATTTGCGAACAGAATTAACTGGGTGTTTTTTGAGAGTGCGACATATAGCAACTGCTTCCTCCGTTTTACCAACTGCATCGTAGGCATTGGCTAGCCATATAAGAATTTCGCCGCCCAAAGTAGTTTCTACAACAGCTAAAGCACGAGCGCGTTCTAGCAATGCGATCGACTGCTGGTAGTTACCATTCTCAAAGTTACTCACCCCTTCTTGATATAGCTGCGATGCTAGCTGTTCTGCACTGACTTCTTCCATCAGTAAATATTTTCTCCATTAGTAAAAGACAAATTTTTGCTGTTAGTGACTTGCAAGAAAATAAGATACCAATCCAGATTTCCCAGAATCAGTGGGGTGGCGGAGCCGCCCCACTGATTCTGGTTTTATATTTGGTATTTTATTAAGTCGCAAGTCCCTTAGTTACTTTGCGAAACTAGCGACAAAAATTTGACGAGCTATTTTCCTTTAAAGCTTGGACAATTTGGTAATTGGCGGCTGGCAATTGATAGTGGTCTAATTCGTCAACTGTTACCCAGCAAATTTCTGAACAGGCGATCGCCTGCGGTTCACCCGACAGGTGAGTGCAGTGATGCACAATCAGACTTACCCGCAGCGTTTCATATTCAAAATCGACTGTAATCAAATGATCGCCAACTTCAACATCGATCGCTAGTTCTTCTTGCAACTCACGCTTGATGCATTCCGCCGCAGTTTCATGTCCCTCAATCTTTCCGCCAGGAAACTCCCAATACCCCGCCAGTTCACCTTCAGGTAAACGGCGATCAATTAAAATCCTATGTCGATCGCGATCCCAGACCACACCAACACCGATACATCGATACTTCTTAGTTGTTAAATCAGTCATCAAATTAGTCATCCATAAAGTCCAAGCCTTTAGATACTGGAGTTAAGCCTTTTTCTGCCAACCACTCTGGGTTATACATTCGGCTTTGATATCGACCACCACCATCACAGAGAATCGTCGCGATCGTGTGACCTTTACCAAGTTTGCGAGCTAGCTTCACAGCTCCAACTACGTTTAGTGCTGCCGAACTACCAACAAACAAGCCATCGTGCTTTAGCAAATATTGTGACATCTCAATTACTTGCTGGTCAGTTCCTTGAAAAGCTCCATCTAATCTAGCTCGATTAAAATTTGCTGTTGCTCTGTTAATGCCAATACCTTCTGTAATTGAATTACCCTCAGCCTTAAATTCACCCGTCGTCATATAGCTATACAGCCCTGAACCAGTCGGGTCAATTAAATAAGTTGCGATCGCCGAATTTTGTTCTTTAAGGTAGGCTGTTACACCGCCGATAGTGCCACCTGTTCCAGAAGACATGACGATTCCGTCTAGATCGCCGTCAGTTTGTCTCCAAATTTCAGGAGCAGTCGTAAAATAATGCGCGTCAGAGTTAGAAATATTCTCAAACTGATTCGCCCAGAAAGCATTTTCAACTTCTTCTGCGCGTTTTCGGGCAACATGATAGTAATTATCAGGACTAGAGAAAGGAGCAGGATTAGTTAGTTCAACTTGAGCACCCAAAGTCTTGAGCAAATCAATTTTCTCTTGCGATTGATTGCTGGGCATCACAATCACACTACGATAACCTCGCGCATTAGCAACAAGAGCTAGTCCAATGCCAGTATTACCTGCCGTCCCTTCCACAATTGTGCCGCCAGCTTTGAGTGTTCCCGCTTTTTCAGCCTCTAACACCATAAACAAAGCTGCCCGATCCTTAACGCTACCACCTGGATTCAGAAATTCAGCTTTTCCTAAAATAGTGCAGCCCGTTGCTTCTGAAAGAGACTCAATTTTAATCAGGGGCGTATTACCCACAGAGTTAGCAAAACCAATACGAATATCGCGTGTCATGGAATATTACAAGAAATGAACTACAGCAAAGATTTACAACTTGTTTATTAACTTCAGTATATTTGGGTCTGTAATTAGTTATATAGATATTTGCAAATTTGAGTTTTCTCGGTTTATTGCAGTTACACATCATTTATTGCGAATAAACGCGCTAGGTTAACCCAATCTTGAAAATTAAAATTGGCGATCGCTATATATGCAACGAATGCATTACTTACCAAGCATTACAGATGCATTACAGACAATATAAGCTCTATATTACGGTAACCATATGAAATTCTTAGTTCCTATTGATGGCTCTCAAGCTAGCGAAAATGCTCTTGCGAAAGCCTTGACCTTTGCTAATCCTCTAAAAGCCGAAATTGTTTTGCTGACAGTTGTTGAACCACTTAGCAGCTATATCCCTGAAGTCATGCTCCCCACTGGTGATTGGGTTGGCTGGCGCGGACTTCCTGACATTGAGCTAGAGCGTAAAATTTTGAGCGCAGGTCAAGCCTTGCTCCAAAAAGCTCAAGACACTTGTCAAGCTGCCCAGATGGATAGTCGTACTAGGTTAGAAACAGGTCAACCTCGTGATGTAATTTGCTACGTGGCAAAAGAGGAAAGCCCCGATTTAGTAATAGTGGGATCGCGAGGATTGGGGTCAGTTGAGCGGCTGATGCTAGGTAGTGTCAGTGATTATGTTGTACACCATTGTGCTTCACCAGTTTTAGTCGTGCGCTAAAATTTAAGAAGACCAAGAGTATTGCCAAGCAATACTCTTGGTCTATACCAAAAAACTGCGATCGCTACCTTGGAGAGTTCCCCCATCCGTCAAGTTCTTGTTTGTCAGCATCGCACCTGCTCAAAAGATGGTGCGGCTAAAGTTTTGGCAACATTACAACAGCAAAAAATTGTAAATGTAAGTGTAGAAGCTTGTGGCTGTCTAGGACTATGTGGCTCTGGACCAATAGTTGTAGTGCTCCCAGATAATATTTATTACTGGCGAGTTACCCCAAAAAAAGCTCAGATAATCATTGCAACACACTTACTTGGCAATGTAGAGATCCCTTCAATGATGCACCCTCGACTACATCCAAACTAAACAATAAGGGTGCGCTACTTTGAAGCGCACCCTTATTGTTTAGGGTAGAAAAGCCCACATAAATACATGGGCAAACTTAAGGATATTAGCTACAGAAATCATAAGTTATGAAAATCAGTTGATATCTGTCGCTCAATTCATAATCTAAAAAACAAAAACTTTAGTAAGCTCCAAATCCAGACAAAACCTTAGGAACGGTCATTAACAAAATTTTTAAATCTGACCACAAAGACCAGTTACGAAGATAATTTAAGTCGCAATCAGTAACTGCATCTAAATCAAGCATTGTTGAACGAGCGCTAACTTGCCAAGCCCCTGTTACGCCTGGTAATGAATTCAATCTTCTTTTGCGATCGCCATTAATACGCAAAGCATCATATAAAGCCCAAGGACGTGGACCTACGAGGCTCATCTCTCCTCGCAAAACATTGAATAGTTGAGGAAGTTCATCAAGACTATACTTCCGCATCCAACGACCAACATTAGTAATCCTTGGATCATCTTCACACTTATGAAGTCCAGTTTGACCACTCATCACCAGATGATGCAATTTATCAGCATCAGTAATCATGGTACGAAATTTAATGATTCTAAATAATTTGCCACTTTCACCAATACGCCATTGATGAAAAAATATTGGACCACTTGAGCTACTAGCAATAATTACAGCTAATGAAAACATAACGGGACTAAGAACTAATAGAATTGAAAAAGCAGCTAGCCAATCCAAAGTTCGTTTTACATTCCAAGTAATCGGACTATTGCTTTGTGGTAGTTCATTTGCATGAGGCAAATTCAAGAATACAGCTTTCTCAGACCTATAGCAGACATCAGCCAAATCCTTAAGTTTAGCTTCTCCAATATTTGACTCAACCTTAAATAGTTTAATTGAAAACTGGTTAGACTCACCAGAGTTTTTATTAAACATAATGAATTTGTTGATACTCAAGAAAGTACAAAATAATGAATTTATAGAGGTTTTAATTTGCTGCAAATAGAACATTGAACTAGATATACAAGAAGCCACTTTTGGGTAATCAGCCAGTTTATTTCCTTGCACTTTATTTACAATAAGACCAGTCATCTTTACCTCTCTATTACCTCTACAACTCTACAATAACACTTAGATAGTAATGACTTAGTTTTGATAATATTAAATAGCAATTTCTAATGTTTAATAATATTAGAAGTTTCAAGAAAGCGATACATCAAGATCATTTAGTTGATCAAGAAATTGATAGATATATTAGGGTAAACTAGATTTCTTGTTTAGTAATACAATCATATGTCTGCTATAGCAATAAGCCTTAATACTAGTAATTTTGGGACTACATATTGTTTTTGATATATATACTTATCTATCATTTCAATACATATATCAACTACTAGAAGTTAGTAAAAGGTCATACCAAAAGTTATATAAAAGTTATATTATTCGTTCGGTTTTTGCTGAGATTTCAAACATATAGCTGTAGTCTCGCTAATTGTGAGTAAAACCCAAAAGAGAATTATGGCGCAAAGAGCCATAATTCTCTTTTGGGTTTTACTCACAATTAGAAATTATCTTTCAACTCAATACCACAAGAAAGTTCTTGAAAATGTTGCAAAGTAACACTTTCAAAAACTTTCTTCGTCTGGTTTCGAGTGCAAAGCGCTATAAGAGGGCAAATATCCCGCCGCTATGCGGTGTGAGTATTTGCTAGTAAAAAATTTGATAATCGTCCTCTTGCGTGAGGATGATTCATTTATAGTCGTATTAATGTATATCGCTCTGCGCTCAAACTTCAAATATAGATGCCGCCATTCTTGTTAGGACATAAAACCAAAATAGTGTGAGGCGTCTCGAAGCGCCGCTTCACACTATTTGGGTTTTGATTTGTCCTGATACAAATGGCTAAGGCTATATAAAGCTAATGATTTAATTAGTTTTGTTGAGCTTTACAGCAATTACCGAGCAAACGAACCACAAGAAAAAATTTAAAAGCGTTGCGAAGCAACGCTTTTAAATTTTTTCTTGGTTTGGGTTTGATCGTAAAGCGCTGTAAGTCTTAAACTTTTAGGATCTCCTCATCTCCAATACCAACTGGGTTGTAACTATGAGGTAAATCTTTAACTGCATTAGCAATCACCCCGATTAAATTTAGCTTTTGGAGAATAGAGATAGATTGAGAGAATTCACCACGAGTAATCCGATCAATACGAGCCACTGAAACCACACCACCACTGCAAGAGGCTATTTGAATTGTATCGACTGTGCCGAGAATTGGAGGCGAGTCAATAATTACAAGGTCATAATCCTGCTCAAAACTGGTGATCAATTTTTGCATCCATTCGGAACTAAGCAAAGTCACTGAATCACTAGGAATTGGACCAGCCGTAAGAATATCAATGGCTGAGTTGGATGATTGGATCACATCTTGGCTATCCACAGTGCCTTTACTAGACAGCAATGTCGATAGACCTCTTTCATTAGGTAAATTAAGTTTCTTATGTAAAGATGGCGATCGCATGTCTGCGTCAATTAGCAGGACACGTTTGTGCAGGCGTGCAGCACTAGTGGCAAGCCCAAGAGCAATAGTGGATTTACCCTCACCAGGAAGAGCTGAGGTAATTACTAGCGATCGGACACTTATTTCTTTAGAAAAACTATTAAGCTGAATATTTTTATAAATTACATCTAGCCCCTCTCGAAAAGGCAACCACTGAACAATCTCCACAGTAAGAGGTGAAACGGATTGACCTTTAAGAAACTGTGGTATGAAGCCAGAGCTAGATTCTTCAGCCTGCAAATATTCGGGAGTCATGCCCAGTAAGGATAAAGAAGCTATTTGCTGCTCCAAATCATTATAAGTATGCATCGTATCGTCTTGCATATCCCTAAAAAAAGCAGCCATACCACCAATAAACAGTCCTGCTACCACACCTAGCAATAGGTTGCGGCGGAGTGACTCAGCAGCATCAGTAGAACCCAGACTAGGCTCCTCAACAACTTGCCAATCAAAGCCACCACGAGAAATTTCAAGGCTTAGATCTTGACGATTTTTGAGCAATGTTTGCAATGTGTCTTGCTGAACTTTCAATTTAGGTATTAAGGACTCATATTCACCGAGTAATTTAGGTAAACGCTTAATTTCAGCTTTTAAAACTTGTTCTTGAGATCCCAAAGAATCAAGTCGAGATTGCGATAAAGTAATCTGAGTTTGGGTTTCTGCAATCTGGTTTGCTAGAGTTATATCAATACTACTGAGCTGATCAGTATTCCATTTAGGATAATTTGATAAATTAGTATTTCCTAAAATGCTTCTTCTTTCCTCTTCAAGACTATTCTGCTGCTGACTAAAACGTAGCTCAAGCGCTTCAACAATAGGACTAGCAGATTGAAATCTAGCTTTTTCGCGATTTAATGCAACTTCTATACCTTGCATTTCTAGGACGAGTGCTTGATATCGTGGCGACTGATTCAAACGGGTAAGCAATATTGCATCCTGTGAAGACAAGTTAAGGTTTTGTTGTAGAGATTCTAGTCGAGTGATAGCTTGATCAAGTTCTAATTTAGCAGTGCGTTTTTGTTGATCAATCCCATTCAGTGCTGCTGTAACTTCGGTTACTCGCTGTGTCACATCAAACAGATTGTTCTTGCTACGAAATGATTCGATTGATTCAGATACTTCAGAGATGCTTTTACGTACATTATCTACTTGCTCATCTATACCTGCTAAGCCTTTCTGCAAACGCTTTTCTTGTTGTTCTCGGTTGTAGTCGGTATACACTTTTTGAAAAGCCCGTAAAACTTCTCTTGCTTTCACAGGATCTAAGGCAATGTATTTGATTTCAATAATTTTGGTTGGAGATTCTTTGCCTCCCAGCATCTCAATTTTTAATGTTTGAAGATCAGCGCCAGTAATTCCAGGATATTTATCGTTTAATAAAGTAGCAGCTTTTTGAAATAATGAAGAGCTTTGCAGCAACTGTAGTTGAGTTGCATAGTCAATCTGGATGTTTGAGTCAATATTTAATGAGTTTCCAGAAGCTTTTTCGTCGGCTTTATAAGTTGATTCGACTAGCAAGCGCATGGAACTTGTGTATTTAGGCTTAGAGATAATGCTTATAGAAATGGCAATTACTAGCCCTAAGCTTAAGCCACCCAAAAGCCAAAAACGTCTACGGGAAAGAACTGCAAAAATTTTCCCGTAACCTGGATCTTGCTCAGCAAGAACTGGAGCTGTTGGATTAGCTGTATTGATACTCATAGGGTTTCACTTCTTAATAGTTCCAGTAAAAAAACTCTTCTGTTTCGTTAAGTTATTTCTTGATTCCTCTGCTGATACAGATTTCCTCTAGGATCTGATCTACTTTTTTGAAGAATACCAACTGGGAAAAATTAGAGATTGCATGTTCTCGGATTTTGGCGTAGTCCCAATCTACTTTTTGTGCTTTGATTATGGCATCTTTTAATGAATCTGCTGTTTGTTGTTCAAACAAAATACCAGTTAGCTCTGAGATTTGCGTGTCCATGACACCGCCAGCGCCATAAGCAATTACAGGTGTACCACTGGCGTTAGCTTCAATAGGCACAAGCCCATAATAGACCTCTTGCAGAACTGAAAATTAATCCAGAGCAGAGAAAGTTTTAGAAGCAACAAGAGCGACTTCAAAGTTATAAATGGCGGCAATCAAATTACAACGCAAACCAAAACGACGACGACGATT
>JBIKYZ010000390.1:0-4031 GCA_044354985.1 Pseudanabaena sp.
TCTCGCTTAGCGAAATATAAAACTTCACCATCTCTGATTCAATCTCTTCGCAATAGTACATAATTAAGCCTTCTTTTCTTATTTATTCTATCCTCATTTGCACAAGTTATTTAATTCTCATTCCTTGGCACTGTCAAAACTCGCATTCGGCTTGGGTTAAAAAAATTAAGGGAAGCGATCGGCGATGAGTGGTTTAGTTTTTAGGGAATGCTAGTAACATCCATCAAAAAAATAAAAAGCCAAAGTTAAATTAATAGAAGCGATGGGCTAAAAGCCAAAAGCTAAAAAATCAGGATCTAAACTGCATGAACCAAGAAGAAATTAATAATCTATTAGCATTAACAGCCATGACAGCGATCGCTCCTGAAGAGATCCAATCCGTAGAAGAAATGGCAGGTTCCTCTCCAGAAATAGAGAAAGAATTGCGATCGCTGCGTGAGACTGCTGCCACTCTTGCCTATGCTGAAACACCTTTAGATGTTCCTGCTCGTCTCAAACAGAGACTCTTTAACCGCATTCAACAGGAAACAGAAGTTGCGGATTTTGTCGCTTTGCGATCGGGTGAGCTAAAGTGGAAGCCTCATCCTGTGAAAGGACTGATGATGGCAGTGTTGCAAATTAATCAAGAGCGAAGAGAGATATCAGCATTAATTCGCGCTGAGGTGACTGTTGATTATCCATCTCATCAACATGCTACGGGGGAAGAAATTTTTATGCTTGAAGGTGAGTTAATCGATCGCGGGGTTACTTATCAATCAGGGGACTATCTCTACTCTAAGGCTGGATCTGTTCATACGCCCATTGCGATCGCAGGCTGTATGTTTTTTGTGAAAACATCTCTAGATGACAAGTTTCTCTGAAAGTCAATAAACCAAGAACTCAAGTTCTTGGCTAAAAGCTCAAGTCCACTGAAGTGGACTACAGAATACTTTTAATTAACCTGTTTCAAAAAGTGTGAGCTTTTAGCTCACACTTGAGTGTAGGGTTGCTTGATTGAGATCGCCTCATTTGGATTTGCGTAATTCTTTAAGTTGATCGTCAATGCGGCGCAAAACACCGTTGATAAATCTATAACCGTCTTCGCTGCTATAGCGTTTGGCTAGTTCTACCGCCTCATCGATCGCAACTTTGCTAGCCACACTCATAAACATCATCTCTGCTGTAGCAATCCGCAAAATATCTTTATCCACTTGAGCAAGGCGTTCAATTTGCCAATTAACTAAAGCGCTGCTAATCATCTCATCGATCTCAGCTCGTTTGCCGTTCACAGTTTTGAGGATATCGATCGCATAGTTACGTACTTCGTTACGTTGAGCTAATACCAATGTAACGGGAAATTCTAAAGCTGCACCAATATTGTTAATCGCATTTTTTGTTAATTCGATCGCTTCGCGCACCATGCCCTCGACAGCTTGGATATCTTGCCGAACGTCACCTGTGCGGGTTTCGCTAGCGGATACGCGCTCTTGACCACGCTGTAGCTCAGCGCTAGCGGTTTGTAATAACTCTTTGGTCTCATCGTGCAGCGATCGCACAACTGCCGTCACAATGTCATCTAGAGTTTTCGTTTCTAGCTTTTGGGGTTGACTGGGTAATTGGTTAATGCTAAAGAGTGCGAGTTCGCGGGCGATGTGACGAGGTTGCATAGGAGGAGATAAAATTAAGCCAATTGAACATCGTATCATTCTCTTTGCACAATCATTAAACAGGTAAAGTGTGACGCAAAGCTAAACACCTTACCCATCAACAAACACCAACTAATTTTTAGAAAAATGACTCAGACTTTTACAGCCACACTTCATCATCAAGGACAAACATTTACGGTATCTGTCCCTGAAAATCAATCGATCCTTGATGCTGCGATCGAGCAAGGGCTAGATTTGCCATGTTCTTGCTATGCAGGTGTATGTACGACTTGTGCATCTCAAATTGTCAAAGGTGAAGTCGATCAAAGCCAAGGTATGGGCATTGGCGGCATGGGTGAAGAGCTAGATGCCAAAGGCTATATTCTCCTATGTGTATCGCACCCTAAGTCCGATGTCGAAATCTACACCGACAAAGAACAGGACGTATATGCGATTCGATTTGGGCATAGCTCCTAAAATTTTTCAAGAAAGAGTGCGCATAGCGCACTCTTTCTTCAGCGAATCGATTAGCAATATCTTGTTTTGCTTGTTCTCGGAAATCGATGAGGTAATTCCCACATGTCAGTAAACACTCGCACACAACTCCATCAACAAATTGACAGTTTGCCAGATCACATCATCGAACAAATCGCTAAATTTACTCAAATATTGACGAGTAAGCAAGAAATCTCAGAATATAGTGATTGGGAAAGTGGTCAATGGCAGGAGTTTTCACTTGCCCAATTTTTTAGTGAAGATGACGAAATCGAGTATTTCTTGGAAGATGCTAAGGAAGTCTATAAATCATGAAATCGGGAGATATCGTTCTAGTTCGGTTTCCTCAAGCTGATTTAAAGGCAGGAAAGCTAAGACCAGCAATAGTTGTTGCGATCGCACCTAGTCGCCATTCTGATTTATTACTCGCGTTAATTTCATCTCGCACATATCAAGCCATTCCTGAATTTGACGACATCATAGATATATCTGATGATGACTACCTAATGACTGGACTAAAAACTACATCTGTAATTCGATTGAGCAGATTGGCAACCGTTGAATCATCGGTTATTAGCGCTCGTCTTGGAAATATTTCACTGGACAGATTGAAACATATCAAAACTAGGTTGATTGATTGGCTAAACACATAGCAATAGCACAATGGTAAGTTCACCTAGAAAAAAAAGCGGCGTAAAGCGCCGCTTTTTTCTAGGTGAGGCTAGCAATAAAGAGGCTGCCTATACATGCCATACTGACTCCCCACATTGGCGATCGCAACCAAGGTAAATTGAGAATATAAAATAAACTAAATAAAAATCTTGCTGCTAAAAAGACTAGTACATAAAGAGAAGTTTTATCGGAAGCAACATTGCTAACATAGGCTGTAAGTGCCGCTGCTGCAAAGAGTGCAAATACTTCAAAAGAATTTTGATGCGCCCATGTTGCCCGTTTTGCATAGTCAGGCAAGCGATCGAACATCGCTCTTGGAGAATTCATGTCATAGCCAATACTCACCCGCCCAAATGCGACAACAATATATGGGAAGTATACAAGCCCCGCCGCGATCGCAATACCATAAAGCAATATATGTGAAGGAGAAAAAGTCAAATTCATTGTGCGTTTGATCAACCAATCTAAAACCTTTTCTATTTTAGAGCTATAAGCTAAAGGCTATGTTATAAAACATCAAGGAAATAGCAACTTTGCAAGGAGTATTCCATGATTGTTACAGAGCGATCGCTGTTAGAGAGTCTTCAAGCTTATGTAAATCGATTTGAAAAACCTAATTCTCGCGAAGATCTCCTTGCGATCGCGAGTTCGATTTTAACGTTTCAGCAAAAACGAGGAAGCATTGCGATCGCGCCAAATCAAGCTGAAGCTTTAATCCAGCAGGTCGTCGATCAGTTTAAAGCAGAAACTGGAGCTTCTGTGATTGAAGCTACTGATACATTGGTTCAAGAAGTAAATCAATGGCGGCAGTCATTAGAAAATCAGGTTCTCAATACGCTCAATGCCTACGCTCAGAAGGTGCAGCCAGAGAAATTGTTGAATTTATTGCCAGATACGATTTTATCTATTCTCCCTTTAGTAGAGAGCGCTCAACTGCGCAAAGCAGAAGCTGAGTCTTTAATTCAGCAGGTGAAATCAAAATTTAATTTGACTAACGCATTAGCGCAGGTCATTGATCCCAAATCTCTGGCGAATGCTGAGAAGTTAGTGCAATTATTAAAGTTTGAGAACCTAGAGAAACTATTACAAGACTCACTTTTGGGAAATCAGAACTTAATCACTCATGTTACGCAGAAGCCTAAAAAGGTTTCAGAGACTGCCATTCCAAGTGAGATTGCTGCAAAGCCTTGATATATAATTTGGATTTGAGAGCGAAGTGATTGAGCTTAGAATTAAGTT
>JBIKYZ010000140.1:0-13310 GCA_044354985.1 Pseudanabaena sp.
CAATTGTGATACTACAATATTTTAGCTAATATTAGCAGCGATTTGTGAAGTTGCAAGATTGGGGGGCGATCGCTATTTACCAAGACTGCGGTTAAGGAACAGGAAGTAGCGATTAGTCAGGCGATCGCGAATATCATCAAAAACAAACAGCATCAGGAATCCCAAGGTTATTGGCGGGCGATTAGCTTGCCCTTCATTGGTTTCTGTGCGGGGATGTTGATGATTGGCTTAGCGGCGGGTCTGGTTTCGGGCTTGGCGATCGCTAAAGTAGTGTCTCCTCAAAGTAACCTCAATCCCCATACAGCAAAGGATTTGGACTGGTTAGCTAGTGATGATGGCAAACTTGCCAAGAATCTCGTGGACTGGAATCGCGATATTTTGAAAACCTGTCTTCAGGATCAGCAAAACCTCAAGGAGGCTTTAATCATTCTTAATGGCAAGTATGTGACTAAAGGTTTATGCGCCCTCTGGGTATTACCTGAAACCCAGAGAGTCTATGAGGATCGCCGTTAATTCGGGTGCGGCAATTCATGACTCAAAAAACACAATAGCTAACTTTTACTGCCCAAAAACGTTCAAAATTTCGTAATATTTACTTTTTAAGTCATCGTTTAAGTAGATTTTTTGACTTTTGTATTAGGCAAATTCGGTGTATTCGGTGCTAAAAAGTCTAAAGCGTTTGAAGTTGCAACGACGCTTTCTTCTGATACTACTACCACCTTGGACTTTTTCGGGCTTTTCGGTTTCCTTATGGTGGGCGCAGTGTTGAATAATCGTCCGCGTTTACGAATTTCGTAGCCATGCTTGATCAGCACTAGCCTAATCGTGGAATCGCTTAAGCCAAACAGATGACCTACATTTTCTAGGCTCATGGGCTGGTTGTACAGATCCCAATATTGTTTGGCGATTACAGCTTCTTCCTTGAAGGCTTCGGCTTTTTCTTTTCGCGATAGTTCTTTGATGTCAATACCATTGCGCTTAATGATCCGTTCAACGGTTTTGCCTGTGACTCCAAACATCGCGCCTACTTGGTCAAAGTCTAGCCCTCCCTCACAGACTAGTTGCCAATATTCTTGGGCGCGGGCATAGCCTTCTAGCCGTTTTAGTTTTAGTTTATCTTCTTGCCTTTGTCTGATTCGCAGCAAAATCTGGCGGCGCTCTCTTTGCCTTGGGGTCAGTTTGGGTACTGCTAATCCTGCGATACCGCCTAATTTATGTTTTAGTCTTAATTTCAAACGGTTTTTGGAGTCTACGCTTTGTCGGATCGGGTAGCCGTTGCGCTTTAGTTCCTGCAATACGATCGGGTGCGAGATTCCAAATAGTTCTGCGGTTTCTCGCAGGGTTAAGTTGTAATCGTTGTAGGCTTTGTTGTATTGTGCGGCGCGATTGGCTGAGGTAACGGGATCGATGCCCCGACGAATGGGAATATTGTGCTTTTCTAGGATTTTGTTGAGGGTTCTGGCGGCGACATTTAATTTTTGGACGATCGCTGACCTTGTTAGTCCTGATTGGTATAAGGCGATCGCCTGCTGCTCCATCGACATTCTCGTATGGCTAGCGCGTGAGTGGCGCGGTCTAAATTCCTTAAATCCTGCGGCGACCATTGCGTTGTATACGGTGGAGACTGATGTTTTGCATTGTTTGGCGATGTCTCGAATCGGATAGTTCGCTTCGGTATACAGTCGGATATATTCAGCTACATCTGACATTACTTTGGGAGTCTTCTTCTTATTCACTTTCTGTTTACTCATGATTTGATTCTCCGTTTTCAAATGGTTGCTTACCTCTATCTATCTATTTTACATTCATAGTTCAATTACTATTATCAATTTGCAAATTCTTACGTCTTTCAATTTCAGAGATAGGGAGTAAAAGATTTGCTCGTCTTTTTGCCTTCATTTTTTGACTGGCGTTTGGTAGATCTGTAAGATTTAGACATTCAGCTAAAATTGTATTAGCATTGTAATAATTCTTGAATGCTTGCCTTGCTTCAGAAGTCATTCCCATTTCTGGATTTTGCCAGTCATGACCAATCTGACGATGCTCAATCATAATTTTTCGTAAGTCCTCGATCCATATATGACAATCTTCAGAGCCTTTCCACTGATCACCATCAGTTCCAAATGATTCTGGTATGCGGCTCTCTAACTCTTTGAGACTAGATTTTATTTCCTTATATCCAAGTTCTTGTGCAAATTGGATCGCATTTAAAATGTACTCTCTACTTGGGGGAAGTTTCTTTGCTGTTCCGTGAAGTTGCCAGCGATTATTTTCCTTCATGGATTCGTTAGGTAACATAGGGAAGTCAATATCTAAGAGCGGATCAATTAACCGATCAAGTTTTATATAAAGTCCATCCATTAATTCTTTTGATATTTCATCACTCTTTTTAATCGTAACTCTTAACATTCTTTTTAGCTGATTGTCGAACAATAATTCACTTTCAGACAACTTAGAATCAATGGTTAATCCCGTGTTTATAGTCTCTTTATAGTCATCTATAATTTCTTCAAGAGCTAATGCTCTAATTGCCGATTCTCCATACTTTGTTTTGCCTTGAAAATTTTGTGATTTTTCAAGTAGACTTACTAATATTTTTTGCAAATGTGAATGCCCAGAAACCGTTTTATCAATGGAATCTTGCATTTGCTGTAAAAAACTATTTGGCTCGGATAACATTTCAACTGTAAACAAGAAAATTTCACGCCATTGGCGATCACCAAGATTCATAAACAGTTTCTGAAGATCTTCAGTACCATTTTCAACACGATTCGCAATATCTCTCGCAACAAAATATTCATGCCAAGTTAAATGTCCAAGATAGTATTCACCATGATCTATAGTTAGCAATCCACTTCTATTAGTAATTTGGTCGTGCAATAGCTCTCTTGTATAATTTTCCTCATCACTCAAACCTTGCAAGCTATTAATACCAAGATATTCATTTAGGTATCGTTGTAATTCATATTCTAAAAAATCTTTCTTCTCTTTAAATGTTTGTCTTGCTAAATACAAAACAAAATCATTAAAGCTGTTATTTGATTTAGATGTAAAATTTTTATTTTTATTCCACTCATGCACTAAAACATCAAACGCATACTCGTAAAGTTGATACCGTTTATCAGCAAGCTTTCCATTTTTAAAAAATGTCTTGCAAATTAAAGTGAGGTTAATGGGGGTTTGAGCTAAGGCTTTGATTTGAGATTTATTTTTATCTTGAATTGCAGAAATTAATTCATTAGGTGTTCTATCTGTATAGTATTTATCTTTATGTTCTTGATGATATTGTTCAATGAAGCTCTCGATCGCTACATCATCTAAGTCAACAATATTAATATATAAATATCTAGAATCATCTCGTTTTGCTGATGCCGAACGGCAAGTAATTATAGCTTTATTTCGAGGATATTTGTTTAAGATAAATTCATCAATATATTTTTCTACTTGCTGCCTATAATCCATTGATACTTCATCTAGACCATCTAAAAGAATCAATAGATTTCCCTTATCCAAAATATATTCTATTTCTTCTGGTGAAACTCCTACAGGATTCCAACTATTGACAATCACATCAAATATTTTTGATTTTTCTGTACCCTGCCAATTTTCAGTTCTGAGTTTAAAGTAAAAAGGTACTAAATCAGGAAATAGCTGACCTGTAATACAGTGCATTGCTAAGAATTTCAGAGAATTTGTCTTACCTGCACCTGCTTTTCCTAGCAAAGCGATCGGTTTTATGATTGTTTTATTTTGCTCGTAGTGGCTTTTTACACAATCAATCAAAGGCATACGCTTCTTAGAATTTGAGTCGCAAGAAATTTCAACATGAAAGTTCTTAACATTTCTATGTTGACCATCAGCAAATCGAATATCCTCACATCGTAGCTCAATCCAATCTTTAACTTTGTCGCGCACATTTTGGAGTATGTTATTTTCATGATTATTAGCATTGCGTCCAATAAACTCAAGGGTTATTAATTCTGGGATTGGTTCGAGGGTAGGGATATTTTGGGGATTAGTTTGGGTTGGGGAGCGAGCGCTAATTTCACCAACATCCCTTTTTGCATACAGATCTTGTAGATATTCTCTCAATATTTCTTTTTTGCCCTTGTTAGGTTTTGTAAGTTTTGGACAAGCCTCTTCAAAACGTTTGTATATCTCTCGCAGATGTCCCTCCATAGTTTTGTCTGTTTTTTGTGATTCGTTGTCCCCAAATATCTCAATAAAAGTTAAACGATGTTTTTCTGACGGCAATTTCTGACGCGCTGTCTCTTTGATAAATTCTGACCAGTCCATAAAAATAATCTCTTAAATCACAGCAAAAAATTTTCTAATTCGCTTGTTTGAATTATAGAGCATTTTTTGTGCTGCGATCGCTATTCTACCGTTTAATTCAGGGCAAACATAGGGCAAATCAAGGGAATCCAAATCAAAAGCAAAATTCCATCAGTGTAAATTAAGGGAATATGTGGGTTTAATTAATTTGAATAGAACACTAAACTAAATTTCATACCCGCAAGGGACAACTAATTCAATTCTAAAAACTTATGAAGAAGCTTTTTGACACTCTAATCACAGCCACTTATACAGGCGCGTTAATTGCTGCCAGCGTAGTTCTTCCTGCATCTTCTGCCAAAGCCGCTAATATTGATGTCGGCGGCTTAAACTTGGATGCTTATTGCCGTACTTTTTATGGCTCCAATTCACGTTTAATTAGTTATAACGCTGGTGGATGGCGTTGCCCATCTAGATATGGACTTGCTTCTGTCAATACTAATGCAGTTTGTCAGTGGCAGTATAGAAACTCAGGTCTGTGGGCTCAGGCTCTTAACTGGTCTAATCCTTATTCTTGGCGTTGTTTTAAGAATCAGCCTCAGAATCAATCAGTAATCAAAACATTAGTTCGTTAGGTATTGTGTCAACTGATTAGCGATCGCATTTTTACGCCTCCGTAAATGGCGATCGCTCTTTTTAGTTTTTCACAAATAGTAGAGAATTTTAAAATGAGATGGCACAAAATTTTTTGTAGCTTTGTAACTTCAAGTGCTTTATGGCTTTCACATATAGCGATCGCTCAAGCTCAAAACGATCCTACTTTATCTATCCCTCAAACTCAAATTCCACTCAATACTTCTAATTTCATTCCATCCACAAATTATCCTTTAGGAGATTTAACGCAGCAAGGAATCATTAATAATAACGGATCTTTAGGTCAGACAAATAACTGTGGACGAGCCTGTATCAATTTTTATACAGATTTTTCCCGTAATGATTCTCGATTTGGTGTAAACCTCAGTATCCCACTTTCTGCTCCTGAGAACGAGCTTACCAGCGCACAGTCAAAGCGTACACTCTATGATGTCGAAAGCGGATACATTAAGGCAATTTCAGAAGCCTGTTTAGCTAAAGATGTTATTCGCGCGGAACTCAACGCCAAAGGGCTTGCACGAGTATGGAGTGTCGATTATAAAACATTACTTCGTCCTAGCTGCGGCTAGTAACGCTATGTTGAAAATTACGATCCCATGTTTGAAGGTTTACGCATTATTTTTACTGGGTATCTTCCTCTCGTTCCCAACATCAGCTATGTGCGGAGCGATCGCTATTCTCCTCTCATATCTCCCAATAATATGGGAATTCCTTTGGAGGTCAGGATTAAGCTTAATGCTGTTAACTGCAATATCTCTTTTTATCGAAGGCTTAAATAATGGAACAAAAAACAACTTCTAATTTAGAGGTAGTTCATCTGGACTGATGCTGATATTGCTCTCAGTCCTTTGGCTTTGTAATTGAACACAGGGGCGATTTATACTTCCCAATCCTCAAGTTGCAACTCATCAACACGCTCAAATTCCCTTGTATTATGTGTCACCAAAATTAGATTATTTGCCAAAGCGATCGCCGCAATCTGCAAATCATAAGCACCAATAGGAGTCCCCGCACTAGCCAGCCGCGCCCGAATTTGTCCAAACAACAGTGCCGACTCATCCCCAAACGGAAGCGACACAAATCGCTCTAAAAACTCTTGCTGACGTTCCAAAGTTTTAGTTGGATTATTACTTCGCATTGCACCATAAAACAACTCAGACTTCACCACAGAACATACAGCCATATCCTCAATCGGATTAGAAATTAAGCGATCGCGCACTGCATTCGAGCGAGCATTCAAATACATCACACAAACATTCGTGTCCAATAAATAACGCATTTCTAGTCAAAAGCTCCTACCAGTTCATCATCAAGACTCTCTAAAATCCCAGAATCATCAAGAACAATCGGATCGTCCGCGCAAATACCATATAGATTCTCTAGCGATCGCCTAGCAGGAATTAACGAATAATCATCTTTAACTTGGCGATCGCTCAACTTAAAGACAAGAAACTCAATGAAATTTAATGCTTCTTGCTGTTTCTCGATTGGCAACTGCTGCATCGTACTCACAGCCCTTTCTAAAATCGTCATGATTTGAATCCTCTTGAAATAAGCAAAATCTTGAGACATTTATTATTTTAAATTAGCATGACGCTTAAATTTTGGGCTGATTAGTTAGGCGATCGCCTACAATAGCTTTATTAGCCAGTTATAAATTTTGAATAACCCCCAAACTTATGACCACAGTAGAACTTCGCCATCAAATTGATGAATACATCGATAGCCTATCCCCCGAACGGCTCAGAGTGGCTGTAGATTTTTTGGCATATCTAGCAGAACGTGAAAGCCAAGAAGCAACTGACGAACTATTGAGGATTCCAAGATTTATGGACTCTTTAGAAAAAGCAGAAGCTAAAGTTTCCACAAGCAGCTATCGCAACTGGAGAGACATTCGCAGAGATGTATGAAGTCCGACTATCTCCTGAAGCCCAAAATTTTTACAACAAAACCTCACTTGCAACCGTCAAAAAGATTAACAAGTGTCTGCTAATTCTCGAACAAACTCCATACAACCACCCAAACATCACCGCCTTGAGAGGAAATTTAGCAGGACGCTATCGTTATCGGATTGGTGACTATCGCATAGTCTATCTAGTTGACGAAGACTCAAAAGTGGTATCCGTTACCCTCATTGCCCATCGCAGCAAGGTATATGACGATTAGGACGCTTAAATTTTGGGTGAGTAGTTAGGCGATCGCCTACAATAACGTTAAACCAGCAAATTATAAATTTTAATGAATCAGCGCTATGACTAACAAGCAATCTGAAAGTTTTAGATTTAACTCTTCCGTATTCAGTGTTGTTAACTTAAATAGTGAAGACATAGAAGATAAAACTTACTGGCTCCAAAAAAGTCCTAGCGATCGCTTAATTGCATTGGAATATCTACGTCAAGTAATGTATGGCTATGATCCAAATACCACCCGACTTCAAAGAGTTTTTGAGATTGCTAAATTTCCATCAAGTTGAATACCTGCTAATTGGTGGGTATGCCGTTGGATACTATGGCTTCGTCAGAGCTACAGGCGACATGGATGTTTGGGTCAGAATTAATCCAGACAATGCCATCAAAGTCGTCACCGCCTTAAAAGAATTTGGTTTTGCAGTTCCAGAATTATCTCCTGAACTTTTCTTAAAAGAAGATCAAATTGTGCGGATGGGAGTTCCACCGTTGCGATTAGAAATTCTCACAACCATCTCAGGAGTTGAGTTTACAGCCTGTTTTGAAAATCGGCTCATAGCTCAAATTGACGATCTTGATGTGAACTTAATCAATCTAGAAGATTTGAAACTAAATAAACGAGCCAGTAGAAGACTCAAAGATCTATTGGATTTAGAAAATCTCCCATAACCAGCGATCGCAATCCCTGCGATGAGGTGCTGAATCAGTCCCGCACTATAGGTAATCGGCAATACGGGGTTTGTAGTAACTGAGTGTTTTTGAACGTGTTCTAATAATTTCATCGGTTTATAATCATATTGATCGCTACCTTCACCGAAGAGCCACATCGGACAAGATCGGCGATTGGATAGCGGTTGGATTTCTGTAGTTGCAATAGCTTCAAACGAATATCTTCTGGATGGGAAGTTGATTTACCATTCACAAGATGATTGCTGAACGGTGCATTCATAAATATCTGCCATGCTTCAGCTAGTTTCTCTATTCCTTCTAATTGGCTAGAAAAGCCGTTTTCATTACCCATACAGATTCTGCCATCACCGTAGATATTCGGTAATGGCACATGGTAAATAGGAGCCTCTGCATTGAAGATTTTGAAGTTAGTTGCCCAAACATAACAACTATCACCGCAGAGCATAAACACTAAACCCATTATCGGGATGGTCAAAGCGATCGGCTCTCCGTCTTCAGTCAAATTTGTGAACGTAAATGTCCGTCTTGCAGGAGGTATAAACTGTACGAACCATTGCCCTTGTTTACAACTACCCAATCGCTGCACGCCACTGGGTATCCATCCTGAGTCAATTTGTTCATGTTGAAATGCAGCTCTGACAGTTTCAGGTGATAGAAATTTATAGGTTTCTTTTCCTCCTTCTCGATATTGAAAGCAGTAATGTCCGCCTTTCAGAAATAGCAGTTTTGCATCTGCTTCTATGAGTGGATACCCATCAGGATTGAGGACATCTTGCATCGGATTTATGGTTAACATTGATTGGTTCCTTCTTATCCCGCTAATGCATTGATTGGGTGGTGAAAATGTAATTGTGGAATAGGTTCTTTACACCTGTTCCACAGCCTCACTACTTTGACGCAGTTTTGGGAGTCCTTATCTAGCCATTCGATAAATTCTCTATATTCGTTCATGATTGTCTGAGCGTCTGAATATGCTTCTCTCAGTATGTCAATAACCTCTACCGTCCAATTAGCATCGGTGATTTCGCTTTCGTAGGTCATATCCAGCCAGATATTATCCGTTGACTGGGTTAGCATCTCCATCGCCAGTGGCAATCGAGAGATCATTCCCCTCGCTTTTTTTGCTTCTTGACGCAAAAGCTGGTCAGATATGTAATCTACCGATGGGGGCAATTCTTTACCCAGTTCGCTTTCCACGTCATCCCATACCTCACTACTGATGTCATGAATTAGGCACATCAGAAATTTCTCGGTTGCACCTAATCCTTCAAATTCGTCGTAGTACCATGAAGTACCAATTAACATATTTGCACGTTGCTGCATGGATTCAAGGTAATCGGCGGCTCTTTCCGATGTGTGGGAACACATCCACTGGAATTTGGCTTTGTCCATTCTAGAATCCTCTGATTACCGCAGGGGCAGCGATCGGGTGTGCCTTTTTTAAGTTGTCTAGCGATCGCTGCAATAAACAACTATTTTGCCTAGATAAAATTGTTGCTTCAGTAAAGTTTTCTAGTTCAATTTCACCGATTTCGATTAGTTGCTGTCCTTGCTGCTCATGCTGCTCAATCTCCCATAGTATTTCTAGCAAGGGATTGATAAATTCATTGGCTGTAATCAAACTGGTCAGGACTAGCTCGGACATGCTTAGCCCTTCGGTCCTGCTTGCTTACAGATATCCACGAGGACATCTCCATTCGCTTGAACTGTTCGCCGAATTTGTGAGTTTTTGATTCCTTCAAAATACTGGCTGAGCGTAGCCTTGATTTGCTCATCACTGCTACCAATTTCAGAAGTGGCTACTGATTTTAGGCAACTCCATACGCTGTATATGGTCGCTTGTAGGGCGGTTGCAATCCCAGTACTATATCTTGTCTGGATACTCCCATTTCAACTAATTCTTCCGCAGGGTTCTGGTCTGTTAAATTTTGTTGAAGCCAGATTTTACCGTCCTTAATGTCGAAATGCATCACACACCGATAGACTCGATTTAACTCTTGCCAGCCAATATTTATCCACTGGTAATGATCGCGTTCTATATCAAAAAGAAGCTGTACCTCTACTTCTTCATCTGACACATCGCCACTGGCATATCGAGTCATCAAATTTTGAATATATTCTCGATATTTGCTTATTTTATCCATTTCACAATTACCTCATTTACTGGATTATATATAACTCACAAGATCGCTTCAATTCTCGCATCGGGCATTTCTGGTCGTGGATTTAATGGCGATCGCTTCTGAAAAGTCGGCTCCAACGAAGTGTTATACGGCTCTTTGGAAAAACTATAACTGATCTTCATCCGATTCTTCTATGGCAAGTGCTTCCATCAACGGCTTCAGATCTAGATACATTGTGCGATATGGGTTGACTGGTGGTAGAGACTCGATAGGATCAGCAAACTCAAACCCCAGTTTTTCATAGAAGCCAGATGCGTCATAAGCTGGATCAACATCGAAATCGTAAAGGGCATCTACAGTAATAAATCTAACCCCGATGATTGGTACTACTTCGGTAATCACATAATCGATCGCCCATTCCATCAACCTTACCCCAAGCCTTTTCGTTCGGCGATCAACAGCAAGCAGCCCGATCTTGATGGCTGGGAAAGTTCGATATTTTACGCCTTCTTGAATCAGTAGAGTATCTTCAACCTCTAATTTATCTGCTAGAAGGGTAATGTAACCAGCTAGAGCATCTTCAACCCTAGCGATCCAACATTGGCAAAGGTAAGCATCGGCTTCTCGTTGGATTCGTCCCTGTTTCCAATAGGTGACAAATTCTCCCCTGACACAGCGAAACCCCTGACCAAGTTGTCGAAGTTCAGGGGTTAGCAATTCAATATTGATTTGGGAGAAATCAACTCCATCAAACTTACCAGAACTAGCCATGCTTCTGTGTTTTGCGACGATGGGCGGCAATACGTTTGGCTAGGGCAATCATTCGATCATTAATAACTGCCCCACCAGAGTCGATCGCTTCTAGCAGTTTCTTAGCAGCAAGCCCTGAAACAGGCTTAGATTGGGTATGAAGAGGATATTTCATGTAAGGTTACTAATCTCTACATATTCATCATAGCAACGAGAAAGACTATATCGGTGATTTCACTTGCCTTAGTCCGTTTGCATTCGCTACGATTTTGCCTGTATTACCAGATTCTACTTGCTGCCGAATGCTAGCTTCGTAGAGTTCTTGCCCACGCCGAGCTAATTCTTCTTTGCTGTAGCGCCGTTGACGAACTGCCATAAATTTGACCTTGTTGCTACTTGAAATATCTATTTTAGCTTGGAGAGTCTTACACTTAACGCTTACAACAAATAAGGTTCGTTACATTTAGTTAACGCACCTACAAGATCAGCGATCGCACTTCAAGATCGGCGATCACACTTCAAAAGCACGAAATTCAACGCGACCAGCTAATTTAGTTTGCAAGCTAGAGATCTTTTCCACCAGAAGATCATTGTCGAAGCTGGATAGTTACCTTCGTCATTAAAAAATATAGGCAAATATCCTTTAGAGATACCAACCTTATTGAAATTATGATCTGCAAATAAATCTTCTTTACCTTTAGTTGCGTAAGAGCTATCCATGCTGTCGTATATGTTCACAAAGGAATTTCGATAATGCCAGCCTAAGTCTTCATAGGTTTTGAGTTCATCGAAACTCGTTCTCAATCCTCTACCTAAATACTCTACTTCAGACCTCTCGGATGGACTTAATAAAGTGCTTTTATAGTAAATTGATGCTTGTATACTAATTCCAAAATATCCACTGCTGCGATCTCTCCAAAGCTTATCAATTGCAGATAATTTATTACAAGGAAACTGCATTACCTCTTCAGGTTTAAGTGTCTTTAACTTGTAGTATGACTCTGGCTTGAATGCAAATTTTCCCTTTACGTCTCTTTCAGTGATTAGCCATAAAAGCTTTTCTGTTTCTTCGCAAGCCTCCCTCCATTCATCGGCAGCCAATAGGCTATCTAATGTACTTAAACTTTCATCATTGACATAGGTAAAGTAAAAAAAGAGAAAAACAACTATTAGTAATACTACAAACCACATTTTACACCTCAATCTTAAATTAACAGGTTCTTCCTACTTCCTACTAACTGCCTGACACAAGTATATTTAACCATGAGCGTAAAAGGATTTTCAAAAAACTCAGATCTTCGCTCTTGGCTCTTACGAAGCAACCAGATTACAGGAGTTTTCAATTGTGAATTGTCAGACAGTTAGGAAATGAAGACATAAAAACTTCAGTTTCAAACAAAAGTTAAGTTCCATAACTTACTTTCGCTTGCTATTATAATTAGCGAGTTTGTTTTGTAAATCAAGCCGAGCATCTTCAGGAGTATTCCCGTACCCGTGTATTCCTGTAGTCGTATCTTTACAGTAGTAACCACCATACATAGATTTACCAGATTCAATAGCCATAATTCTATTCCTTAATCATTCAAGAACAAATACATTTGAACTAATCTACAAAAATTGCTCACTATAATTTGAGCAAACATGGTCATGTTTTCCAGCGTTTTAGCAGTCTAACTATGTACTATCTTGCAGATTGCATGATAAATAATTATACAAGCTCAATATCACACAACTTGTGAGACAAAGCAACCAAATAAGCGTAATAACAAGACTTTTACAAGATAATACACCAGAACAAAGTTTTATCGAATCAAAATGCAACATAACATTCCTAAACCTGTGCTGAAAAATAATCCCCCTATCCCCTCCACAACCGATCAAGTTGGGCGATCGCTTGTAATTTCGGTGCTGCTTGTAGTCTTTGCGCTAGTTGCAGTTTGTCCGCAACTTTTAATTTCTCCTCGGTAGTGCGATCGCCGCCACCACCAAGAGCAGCTAAGCTTTCTTCCATAATTTCTAGGTCAGCTTCGGCTTTTGCTATACCAATGATTAAGGCTGCCCCTATTTTTGTCTCGGTAATTGAGTCAGCATAGTCTTCACAGGCTTTTCGGGTGGCGATACCTTTTTGCTTCAACCCTTGCACCATTTGCATGAGTTCAGATGTGGGCGGTTGTCCTGCTAGCATTTCAAAGATGCCCCGAATTTGTTTTCTGATTAGCTCAGGGTCTTCTAATCGTCGATCTGGCTCTGGTAAGATCTCGGCGATCGCTTTGCAGATTGCGGTTGTACCGATTCCTGCGAGAAATTCATCGCCATTCAGTCGGTTGCTAAATTGCTGAAAAGATTCTAGCTCGGTCATTTGTTGGTGAATGGCAATCCAGATTTTGTTTTCTGGCTTGATGTCACTGTCTTCTAGTCGGTTGGGTTGGCGATCGTACAGGCGGTGATAGGTTTCATCGGTGAATGCGTCGAAGTTATAGATTTTTGTCTCACCTTCGATAATTAGGGATACAATCAGGATAGCTGTAATTTAGTGCCACGAAAGTTGGAAATGCCTGATTCTGCGGGCTTCCTTAAATGGGATTTGCATAGAAAATGGCTACTTCTAAAACTTTTACCAGGTAAAGACTTC
>JBIKYZ010000391.1:0-4014 GCA_044354985.1 Pseudanabaena sp.
TGACAATTATTGGCATAATGGGTTTAGGGATAATGATTTGTTTTCGGTTGAAAGTTGAAACTCTCATTATCCCTTTTCGCTTAATCCCGCTCTTTCTTTGCTTCAATCTTGTCCAAAGTCCAATTTACCCATTGGAGCAAATAAGGAAACTCTATTTGTTCCCAATACGGCGCTGATCCAAAGAGGACAGTTGCAAGGAGTCTATGTGGTGGAAAGTATGGATGACAAGGCGATCGCCCCAAAAATTGCGATTCTGCGTTGGGTGAAAACAGGCAAAACTCAAAACGAACAAATCGAGATCGTGTCGGGATTGAAAACAGGTGATCGCATCATTACCAGCAACATCGGTCAACTCAGCGACGGACAACCCGTTGCAGTGCGGTAAAAGGAGGAAATTATGCAGGATTCACCAAACGGTCAAAATGGCTCTCAATCACCGCCACCACGTCACAAACTTGGTTTTGTCGGTCAACTGGCGAAACAATTCATCGACTCCAAGCTGACCCCATTGATTATCATTGTGGCGATCCTCTTAGGGATTGGCGCAACTCTGATGTTGCCAAGAGAAGAAGAACCGCAAATTACCGTACCGATCGCCGATGTATTTGTGCAGATGCCAGGTGCTTCGGCTAGGGATGTGGAACAGCGCGTCACAGTACCGATGGAGAAGTTGATTAAAGAATTGGCAGGGGTGGAATATGTTTACTCCACCACAAGACCTGGTTCGTCTTTAGTGATCGTAAGATTTGTGGTTGGACAGAATACAGAAGATGCCATCGTTCAGCTTTACAACAAGCTCTATGCCAATTTTGACAAAATTCCTGCGGGAGTTTCCCAACCACTAATTAAGTCACGCGCAATTAATGATGTGCCAATTCTGGCGCTGACCCTTTCAGGCGATGGGGTTTCAGGCACGGAATTACGACAGATTGCGGCGCAATTGGACGAGCAGATCAAGCAAGTTCCTGATGTTTCGGAAACGACGATCATTGGTGGACAGAAGCGCCAACTGCGGGTAGAACTCGATCCCACGCGCCTAAAAGCTTATGGACTCACACCTCTAGAAATTTCCCAAGCATTTCAGTCCCAAAACTCAGAATTAGCTGGTGGTGCGTTAAGCCAAAACAATCAATCCTTTTTGGTGCGAACTCAAAGTTTTATCCGATCGCCTGAAGATGCGAAGGGGCTAGTCGTAGCAGTGGCTAATAATCAGCCTGTATATTTGCGGGATGTGGCATCCGTAACCGATGGCGCGGAAGAACCTGCTAGTTATGTCTTGTTTGGCTATGGTGATGTTGCTCAAGAACATGGCGCAAAACATGATGCTAAAGATAGCGCTAAGCATGACCAAAAAGAAGCCTCAAATAAACATAAAGGCGAAACCGAAGCTGTCACGATCGCGATCGCTAAACGTGGCGGTGCAAACGCCATTCAAGTTTCTCATCGCGTCTTACATAAATTAGAAGAGATTAAGCATAACTACATTCCCAAGAATATCGATCTGACCGTTACCCGCGACTATGGCGAAACCGCCGCCGAACGCTCCAACGAATTGCTATTTCATATGCTGATTGCAGTGGGTTCGGTGACGGTGCTGATGTGGTTTGCCATGGGTCGAAGAGAAGCGATCGTTGTAGCTGTGTCGATTCCTGTGACCTTAGCGCTAACCCTTGCCAGTTTTGTCTTTTACGGATTTTCTCTCAATCGCGTTACCTTCTTTGCCTTGATCTTTTCGATTGGCATTCTCGTTGATGATGCTATTGTGGTTGTAGAAAATGTCGGTCGTCATTTGGATCTTCCTGAAAATAAAACTCGTCTCAAATATTCTCCCAATCGCCAGCGTACTCTGCGACAGATTGTGCTTGAGGCAGTCGATGAAGTGGGCAATCCCACGATTTTAGCAACGGTGGCGGTCATAGCCGCGATCTTACCAATGGCATTTGTGGGCGGATTGATGGGACCCTATATGCGTCCGATTCCCTTGGGTGCTTCCGCAGCGATGATCTTCTCGGCACTAGTTGCTTTCATTGTCGTGCCTTGGACAACGTTGAAAGTGTTTGCAGGCGGTCATCATGGCGGACATCAAGCAGGTGAAGAAGATGCTCTTAGCAAGCTCTATCGCCGCTTCATGTATCCTTTGGTGCATTATCCCAAAAAGGGAACGACGTTTCTAATTGCGACAACCCTCGCTTTAGTTGTGATTGTCGTAGGAATGGCAGGATTCAAGTTAGTAATTCTGAAGATGCTTCCCTTTGATAATAAGAGCGAATTGCAAGTGGTGATCAATATGCCCGAAGGCACGACCCTAGAGCAGACAGCGAGAGCAACCAGAGAACTAGGGCAGTATCTAGCCTCTGTGCCTGAAGTTACCCACTACCAAAGCTATATCGGCACTTCTTCCCCATACAATTTCAACGGGTTAGTGCGTCACTACTTTTTGCGATCGGGTTCCAATGTTGCCGATATTCAGGTTAACTTTTTACCAAGGGAAGAGCGCAAACGACAGAGCCATGATATCGCCAAAGCGATGCGTCCTAAGCTCAAGGAAATCGGCGATCGCTACAGTGCGCGGATTCAAGTTGCCGAAATCCCTCCTGGTCCCCCTGTGCTACAAACTTTAGTGACGGAAGTCTATGGTCCTAATTACCAAGGACAGATTGACGTTGCCAAAGAAATCTATCAATTGTATAAATCCACTGATGGTGTGGTGGATGTGGATTGGTATGTGGAATCACCTCAGACCGATTATCACTTGGTAATTGATCGCGAAAAAGCAACCTTAAATGGCATTAGTCCCACCCAAATTTCCCAAGTTTTACAAATGGCAATTTCGGGGCAGAATGTGGGCTTACTCCATGATGAAAATTCCCGAGAGGATGTGGCGATTAATCTCCGCTTTAGTCAATCTAGTCGCACCAGCCTAGATGATCTCAAGGCTCTCAATGTCAAAGGCGCAAATGGTAATCTCGTTCCGCTTAGTTCCCTTGTCAAAACGGAAACCGCCACAGTCGATACCAGTATTTATCACAAAAATCTTCAGCCCGTAGTCTATGTCTTGGGCGATGTGTCAGGTCGTGTGGAAAGTTCTGTCTATGCGATGCTGGCTTTACAACCACAGATCGATAAATTAACACCTCCTACAGGTGAAAAAATCAAGACCTATCTCACCGAACAACCTCCCACCACGGAAACCTATTCCATGAAATGGGATGGGGAATGGCAAGTCACCTATGAGGTCTTCCGCGATCTGAGTATTGCCTTTGCGGTGGTGATGCTGTTGATTTACGCCCTAGTGGTCGGTTGGTTCCAATCCTTCACCACACCCCTAGCAATTATGGTTGCCATTCCCTTCTCCCTCGTCGGGATTATGCCTGCCCACTGGTTGATGGGTTCCTTCTTCACAGCGACCTCAATGATTGGATTTATTGCAGGTGCGGGAATTGTGGTACGCAACTCGATTATTCTCGTTGATTTTATTGAGTTACGTCTCAAGGAAGGAATGCCCCTCGAAGAAGCTGTCATCGATGCGGGAGCCGTGCGATTTCGTCCGATGTTGCTGACCGCCGCCGCCGTAATCGTTGGCTCGGCAATCATTCTCGCCGACCCGATTTTCCAAGGTTTAGCGATCTCGCTGATGGCAGGTGAAATCGCATCCTTATTACTTTCGCGATCGGCAGTTCCGATTCTTTATTACAAACTCTGGCGCAATAAGAAACCGCCAATTTTAGAATCTGCCGAGGAAGAACAGGAAATAGCGATCGCAGCTACTGTTGACATCTAAAAAAACTCAAGAGATCCCCCTCAATCCCCCTTTCGTAAGGGGGAAGAAGAAAATTTAATTGATTCTCCCCCCTTACGAAAGGGGGGCTGGGGGGGATCTAGACAATTCTTAACTCATGTTACGCAGAAGCCTAAAAAGGTTTCAGAGACTGCCATTCCAAGTGAGATTGCTGCAAAGCCTTGATATATAATTTGGATTTGAGAGCGAAGTGATTGAGCTTAGAATTAAGTTTG
>JBIKYZ010000014.1:0-40248 GCA_044354985.1 Pseudanabaena sp.
TCGCAAAAAGTATTTGTATCTATATGTAGCCATGTTTGAGTGGGCATACAATCTTAGCTGGATTGATTTTGATTTCCTTCGTCGTCTTCTTATGCCTCCTTCCACCTATTTACCTAGATGAGCCACTTTAGTTCTTGGCTTATTTAAATACTTACTGTTTTTTGGCTGAGGTAGCGATCGCATAGCACCAAAGCCACCATAGCTTCTACCATCGGCACGGCACGAGGTAATACACAAGGGTCATGGCGACCTCGACCTGTGAGGGTAGTATCTTCACCTGCGGCTGATACTGTCTTCTGCTCTAGCAATATTGTCGCAGTTGGCTTAAAGGCAACCCGTAAAATGATGTTTTCGCCATTGGAAATACCGCCTTGAATACCGCCTGAGTTATTCGTCCTTGTGCGGATGCGATCGCCTTCCATATAAAATTCATCGTTATGCTCACGACCAGTTAAATGCACGCCATCAAATCCTGAGCCAATTTCAAAACCCTTACTAGCTGGCAAAGACATGACTGCCTTAGCTAGATCCGCTTCCAATTTGTCGAATACAGGATCGCCCAAACCGACAGGTACATTTCGCGCCACACATTCGATGATGCCACCGACGGAGTTGCCATCGCGACGAATTTTGTCGATGAAGTCGATCATTTTTTCCGCCATCTCAGGATCGGGACAGCGCAAAATATTGCCTTCTACTTGTTCCATGGTGACTGTATTTGGATCGATGTCAGATGCAACCATGTCTTTAACCTGTCTGACATAGGCAATAATTTCTACACCTGCGGCTTGTTTGAGTATTTTTTTAGCGATCGCACCTGCGGCAACCCGTCCGATCGTTTCCCTTGCTGAAGATCTGCCTCCGCCTTGCCAATTACGAATGCCATATTTTGCTTGATAGGTGGCATCAGCATGGGATGGGCGGAACTTTTCAGCCATTTCGGAATAGTCTTGGCTACGAGCATCTTTGTTCTGCACCAAAATCATGATCGGTGTGCCGAGGGTTTTGCCAGCAAACACGCCTGATAAGATCTGAGCGCGATCGTCTTCGCGGCGTGGGGTAACGATTTTGCTTTGTCCTGGTTTACGGCGATCGAGGTCAGTTTGAATGTCGGCTTCGCTCAGTTCTAGCTGCGGTGGGCATCCATCGATGATCGCCCCCACGCCGCCGCCATGTGATTCCCCAAAAGTCGTGACGCGAAATAAATGTCCGAATGTACTACCCATGTTTAAATTTTGAATCCTAAAAAACTCTAAAAAATGAATGATGACCTAAGTTTGACCATTACCTAATTTTAACGTCTGTTCGTCGAAGCAGAAAACAGATGACTCTGATCGATGCATAACCGACGCTCATTTTTTTTGCTTAACAAATAGTATAAATTGCTGAATAAAAATCCTTTGCTGTTTTAGGACTTCGTGATAATTTAGAGCTAGAATCTACATTTTTGCTGACAGTAGTTATTAATTTTTCTCTGGTGTGAATTGAAATGAGGAATAGATTTTGCCTACTTTTGTCAGCGATCGCATTTTTAAGCATCGCCCAATCAACGCAAGCCCAGATCTCGGTTGATGGCAGTACAGCAACTCAAGTAAATGGCAATGCGATCGCCCCGACAGGAGCAGGCACAGTCAATGGCAATAATCTTTATCATAGCTTTGGTGAATTTAATGTACCGCAGACAGGCGTAATCTTTAACACTGGTAACTCTGCGGTAAATGGGGCTGACGTTCGTAACATTATCAATCGCGTTACAGGCGATAATCCCTCTGCGATTTTAGGCACGCTTGAGACTCGTCAAGCTTTTCCGAATGCAAATCTCTATCTAATGAATCCCAATGGAATTGTCTTTGGACAGAATGCCCGTTTAGATATTGGTGGCTCCTTTCATGCGACAACAGGTACAGGCTTAGGCTTTGATAACGGAACCTTTAACGTTGACAAAAATTCTCTCAGCTTCCCCAGTGGTGATCCGAAAACAATTCGCTTTGCTGTCTCTCAACCTGCTGGAATTATTAATCAAGGTAACTTAGCTGTAGATACTGGCAAAACCATTACCTTCACTGGTGGCATCATCATCAATACAGGCACATTGACGGCTCCAAGTGGAAATATTGCCTTAACCTCTGTAGCAGGAAATAGCCAAGTTGAGTTGCGATCGCCCGACGCGGTTTTAGGATTGCAAGTGACAGGTAATGCTATTCCTACGAATTGGAATGGCAAGATTACAGAACTACCCCAACTTGCAGAATTACTTACAGGCAAAGTGCCTGAAGCTAATCAGGTGGTTGTTAAAGCCGATGGTTCACTTGCCCTAGTAGCAAGCCCCTTGCCTACGGATGTTGCGGTGACTAATGGGATGGCGATCGTATCTGGGAGAGTTGATGTATCTTCTCCAGATTCAAAGTCTGGCAATATTGGGGTTTTTGGTGAAAAAGTAGGATTGGTCAATGCTCAGATTTATGCATCGGGAGCGCTGGGTGGTGGGACAGTTTTAATTGGTGGAAATCTTCAGGGTAATGGCATAACGCCAAATGCGTTGAGAACTTTTGTAGATCGTAATTCTAAGATTGATGTGAGTGCGCTCTTAAATGGAAATGGTGGCACTGCGATCGTCTGGGCTGATCAAACTACAAGATTTCTGGGTTCAATTCTTGCAAAGGGTGGAACTCAGACAGGTGATGGCGGCTTTGTCGAAGTATCAGGGAAACAGAACCTTGATTATAGAGGGTATGTAAACACATTGGCGACCAATGGAAAAATAGGAACTCTACTACTTGATCCGACAGATATTAATATCATTGCTGGTACTGGTACATTCGTTTCCCTGAATGAGGTAGATCAGTTTAGCGATCCCGATGTTGGTGCAAACGAAATAGATGTAATCATCATTAATACTGCATTAGCGAATGTCATATTACAAGCAACTAATGACATCAACTTTACTACTCCAGTAGCCATGACTGAGGCTGGTATAGGATTAACGGCTCAGGCAGGAAGAGATATCAATGTCAACGATAATATCTCCACAATTGCTGGGGCAATTAACTTTACCGCAGGTCGAGATATTGTCGGAGTGGGAGCGCTTAGCACAGCTGCTTTTGTTGGCAACAGTGGCAATGTTAATCTCACAGCAGGTCGAGATGTCAGACTAAATAGCATTAATGCAGTCTCTACTACCAATGGAAATGGCGGTAGTGTAGCGATCCAAGCAGGTGGAAATATTCAAACTACAGGAACCTTCATTGCATTTACCAACACTTACAGCATTGCTACAAACTCTGGTGGTCTAATTGGCAATGCTGGTAATATTTCCTTAACAAGTACGAGTGGCGCGATCGATGTTAGCTCTGGGCGTGTCCATGCAGTTGCTACCATCGGAAATGCTGGCAACATTACATTTCAAGCAGCTGGAAATATTAAAACTGGGGCTGGAGTTGCTCCGCTTGCGGCTGTAGGAGTCTTTATCGCTTTTGGTGGGAATGGCATTCCTGGTACGATTTCCTTTACGAGTTTAGGTGGTTCAATTGATACTAGTTTGGGCGAGATTGGTGCTGGAAATTCAAATATTGGCAATGGTGGCACAGTCTTCTTTCAAGCAGCCAATAATATCATCACAGCTAGCATAACGGCTGGAACATTTGATGGTAATGGCAATGGTGGAAGAATCCGTCTGATTAGCCAATTGGGTTTTATTAATTCCACCGCAGGATTGCTAAGTACGACCTCCTTGGGTAATGGCGGAAGTATCTTCCTTCAATCGTTAGGAAACATCTTAACCAGTGATCTTGCAGCAGGTAGTAATTTCCTTGGCAATGCAGGGTCAATCTTTGCTATTAGCACTAGTGGAACAATTGATACTACCCTCGGCACTGTTAGGGCTAGGATCAACGGTGGCAATGGGAATGGTGGGACTATTAATTTTCAAGCATCAGGTAACATCACTACCAATGAAATTTTGGCTACAGGGAACTTAGGTGGTGGTACGATCACTCTGACAAGCAATAATGGAGCGATTAATACTATCACAGGTAATATTGATGCTAGTTCTATTAATGGGAATGGCGGCAATATTAATTTTGTGGCTCGCAATAACATTACAACCACTAATCTCAATACCAGCAGCGATCTTGCTAGTGGCGGCAATATTAGCCTTGACCCCATTGGCGATATTATTTTTAATTCGGCAAATACTGCGGGATCGATTCAGGGTGGTAATTTCTTCGCATCCTCAACAGGCGGCAATATCAGAGTTACTGGTTTTGTGTCTAGTGTATTTGCTGCTTGTGCAGGATCGAGTATTTGTTCTGCTAGTAACAGTGGTGGCTCAGGCGGTCAGATATTTTTGCGTCATGGTGGACTTAATCCATTTGTGATTGGGAACTCTAGTACTAATGGAACCGCAGGTATTGTCACTACAGGATCTTCCACCTTAGCTCTCGGCAGTATTATTCCCGTCGGCACAGGTATTTTTACTCAAGGTAATATTATTGTTGCTCCATCAGGCAACACAATTTTCACGCCGCCAAAGAAGATAGTTGAGGTCAATCCCAATCCTCCTGAGACGAAGATTCTGATCCAAATCAGGGATATCATGAAAAAAGAGGTCGATCGCTTCTTAAAAGAAGAGAACTTAGAAAAAGCTTTTGAGGCTATCGAAAAAGCCTATATCTCCGAGTTAGGGATTTTCTTGGGAGAAACTCTCAAGCTACCGACATTAAGCATCAACCAAGCCCAAGAGATCCTAAGCGATGTTTCCAATCGATCTGGAAGTCCCTCAGTGTTAATCTATCCGATCATGCTGAACGATCGCATCGAGATTCTGGTCATTCCGCCTAAAGAACTAGGCAAACCGTTTCATCGCTATACCAACTATGCTAGCGAAGAGGAAATCATTACAGTTTTGACGGATTATCGAGCCAGCCTCCGCGACACAAGTTCATTGGATTATTTAGAGCAAGCGCGAAAGCTCTATGACTAGGTGATGCGTCCGATTGATGCTCAGTTGCAAGCACTAAAGATTGAAACAGTCGTATTTGTAATGGACTCTGGCTTACGTGTGATCCCTCCTGCGGCTCTTCATGATGGCAAACAGTTCTTAGTTGAGCGCTATGCTTCGGCAAATATTCCCTCTTTGCGGGTGACCAGACTAGAAGAGCGCGATCGCAAAAATACACGGGTTTTAGCAATGGGGCTAACCGAAGCAAGGGAAGGTTTGAGTGCATTGCCAGCCGTAGAAGTGGAAATTAGAACAATAGCTAATCAAGTGCTATCTGGGACTACGTTTTTAGATCGAGACTTTACAGTCAATAATCTTCAAGCTCAACGTGGTAAGGCAAAATATGGAATTCTCCATTTAGGAACTCACGGAAAATTCTTGCAAGATCGATCTAATGAGTCATTTATTCAGTTTTGGGATAGTCGGCTGCGATCGAATCAGATTCCGAGTTTGAGATTTGATCAACCTGTAATCGATATGCTGACCTTAAGTGCTTGTGAAACTGCTGTTGGCAATAATCTTGGTATTAGTGGCTTGGCGGTTGAGTCAGGGGCAAGAAGTATTCTTGCATCTCTTTGGACAGTGTCGGATGCGGGGACAGCACCTTTGATGATTAATTTTTATAAGGCTTTTCCTGATGCCCTCAGTAAGGCGACAGCTTTAAGAAAAGCACAGCTTGATTTGATAAATGGGAAAGTCAAGATTGTAAACAATCAAATTGTTGGAGTTGAAGGTTTAGCAGCGATCGCATTGCCAAAGGGTACTGGAAATATCGATATAAGTCATCCGTTCTTTTGGTCATCTTTTATTTTGGTGGGCAATTGGCTATGAGTTACATTGCTTTGCGCTCAAACCTGAACAAAGTTTTGCAAAAAGTGCTGCTTTGCAGCTTTTTTTACAAAACTTTGTTTGTGAATTCTTTCGGATCGCAAATTACTTTAATAGTTGTGTATAGTAATGCGATCGCAATCTTGGGGCTACAAGATTTGTATAAGTTATCAATTTGAGGTGTGCAGGTGAATCAAAAATTGATTAGTCCAATCAAGACAAGTAGCAAGATCATAATTGTCTCGCTACCGAGCCTCATGCTTAGTTGCGTTGGATTGGCTAGCTATGCACAAGTTCCTTCAATATCTTCACCATTAACTCGCCCCCCAGAATCTCTATCGCCAAAACTACCGACGAAGCCTGTAAGTCCGATTCTCAATCCCGCGCAATCATTACCTTCTATAAGTACACCAGACCAACCATCACCTGCATCTCAAAATGAAATCTTAATTCCAGTTAAGCGAATTGATGTTTTGGGCAGTTCAATTCTCACATTAGCCGAAATCGAATCACTGGTGTTGCCGCTCCAAAATAAATCTGTTACGCTCAGACAATTACAAGAAGTTGCCGATAAAATTACACAAATTTATCAAGATCGTAACTATATTACTTCTCGAGCAGTTCTTGCACCGCAGGATATTAAAGATGGTGTGGTTATAGTCCAAGTCAGAGAAGGAGCTTTGGAGCGAGTTGATATTAAGCGATCGGGAGATGTAGTGGGCAGGTTAAATGATAGCTATATCCGCGATCGCCTCCTGCAAGTAGCTTCAACACCTCTCAACTTTACTCATTTAGAAGACGCTCTCCAGCTATTGCGATCAGATCCTTTAATTGGTGACATCAGAGCTAATTTAACTACTGGTAGCCAACAAAATCAGAGCGTTTTACAGATTACATTGACCGAGGCAAAATCCTTTAGTATCCGTCCATTTTTTGATAACTATGGCAATACCTCTACAGGGATCTATCGGGTTGGTGTAAATCTACAAGAACTTAACACGACAGGTATTGGAGACTCACTTTTCGCTGGGTATACCCGTTCTGGTAGCTCAGATATTTATCAACTGAATTATCAATATCCGATTAATCCCCAATCTGGAACCATAAGCTTTAACTTTTCCGCAGGTCAAAGCCCTATCACTGAGAAGCCTTTCGACAGCTTGAATATTCTCACAGATTCACAAACCTATGAGTTCGCATACCGTCAACCTTTAATGCGATCGCCCCGAGAAGAGTTTGCCCTGGGAGGCAGTATTGCTTTTGAGAATAGTGGGTCTTATTTTGGAAATCGATCATTTAATTTCCAAAATTTCAAGTTTGATGATGGGCGATCGCAGTCTAGAGTTTTACGATTTAGCCAAGATTATTTAAGCCGAGATCCAGAGGGAGCTTGGATATTGCGTTCTACCCTAAATCTGGGATTAAATATTCTTGGAGCGACGATTCGCAATGATGGTTCGCCTGACGGTAGATTTTTCTATTGGATTGGGCAAGTGTTGAGGGTTCAACGTCTTGGTAATGATAAAGACACCTTGGCGTTCTTTCGGCTTAATATGCAGTTTTCGAGAGATCAGTTGCTGTCTCTTAATCGGTTTAGTATTGGCGGACCTCAATCTATTCGTGGCTATCGCCAAAATCAACTAGCGGGGGATAGTGGGCTTCAGGCTTCGGTAGAGTTACAGTTTCCTGTAGCGCGAGATGAAGAAGGATCATCCATTGTCAAACTATTACCTTTTGTGGAAGCTGGCACAATTTGGAATTCTTCGGGTATAAATTCCACCACTCAGTCATTGTTGGGTCTTGGCTTAGGTGCAATCTATCAACCACTTCGCAATCTAGTTCTGCGTCTTGACTATGGGATTCCTTTAGTAAATGTCTCTAACTCTGGCAATAATTTGCAGGATTCAGGACTTTATTTCTCTGTAAATGCAAATTTTTGAACAAAAAGAAGGACAGCGCGAAGCGCTGTCCTTCTTTTTGTTCAAATTGGCGTGATGCTTAGAACAAGCCTAAAGTCAAAGACTTGTCAATTGGCATAGTCGAACCAATACCCAACCAAAGAGTAACAGCTGTGCCAAACAGGAATACAGCCATCGCTATAGGACGACGGAAAGGATTTTGGAACTTGTTTACATTCTCAATGAAAGGAATGAGAATCAATCCAACAGGAATCAAACTTTGGAGCAGTACGCCCAACAGCTTGTTAGGAACAATCCGCAAAATTTGGAATGCAGGATATAAGAACCACTCTGGCAAAATTTCCAAAGGAGTTGCAAAAGGGTTCGCAGGTTCGCCGACCATAGTGGGGTCAAGGACAGCCAACCCAGTGATCAATGCGATCGTGCCAGTAATTACAACTGGGAACATGTACAACAGGTCATTTGGCCAAGCTGGTTCGCCGTAGTAGTTGTGACCCATGTTTTTTTCCAACTTTGCACGCAAAATTGGATCATTTAAATCGGGGAGCTTCTCAGTCTTTGCCATTTTATTGCTCTATATTATTGCGTTATGATTTTCTAAAATTATCTAATAGGAAAATCCCAAAAGTGTTTCTAGGAAAAGAAACCTTACAAAGGACCAGAAATACCTTGTTTACGGATCATCAAGAAGTGAGCCAACATGAATACCGCAATCAACCAAGGCAATACAAAGGTATGCAAGCTGTAGAAACGGGTAAGAGTTGGTTGACCAACACTTTGACCACCGCGCAATAGCTCAACTAATGTTCCGCCAACAACAGGAATTGCATCAGGTACTCCAGATACGATCTTAACTGCCCAGTATCCTACTTGATCCCAAGGTAAGGAGTAACCTGTTACACCAAAGGTAACTGTGATTACAGCAAGGATTACGCCAGTAATCCAAGTCAATTCGCGGGGTTTTTTGAAACCGCCAGTTAAATACACGCGAAAAACGTGCAAGATCATCATCAACACCATCATACTTGCTGACCAACGGTGGACTGAGCGGATCAACCAACCGAAGTTAACGTCGGTCATGATGTAGCGAACTGAGTCAAATGCTTCGGTTACGGATGGCTTGTAATAAAAGGTCATCGCGAAACCTGTCGCGAACTGAATCAGGAAGCAGGTGAGGGTGATGCCACCGAGACAGTAAAAAATATTGACGTGAGGAGGAACGTACTTACTAGTAACGTCCTCAGCGAGCGCCCCGACTTCAAGGCGATCATTAAACCAATCGTAAACTTTACTCATGTAATTGAAAAACCCAAGATTGCTGAACTAGTTAACAATTTTTTGATAGCTGTAATTTATTTTAATACTTATGATCATGTGTAGGCAAACCTAAAAGATGGCTTTTAAAAGGTTTTACTATATTTATAGTAAATTTTCTTGATTATTGCTATTTTTTATTATGCCTAACAAAACTAAGCGATCGCCATTCATCCATCTCAGTTTTACAATTATACGACATTTTCAAGATATTCCCTCCCCAGGCAAGAATTAGTCAGCAATTCTCATAATGAAATCAATTTTTATAATGAGAATTGCCAAGAATTAGTGGTGCGGAGCTTTGCGCCGCACCACTAATTCTTGGCTGGGAGTAAAAAATGCAGAATGTCCAACTTGTTTGATGACTAAGCATGAACATATATTTGCGTTTCAGATTAGCAGTTTTTTTGATTTCTCTTCTCTATGTTGATGTATCTCCAGTATTTGCTCAAATTTGCGACCATGAATATTCTTATCAAAGCTTAGATTCAAACTCAGATAATCATGACGAAGAATATGCGCCGACACAGCGTGTTGCTAAAGTTCGCAGCGATCGCGACTTAACATTAGCTTGGGCTTTACCCGCAGAATTTACCGAAATCCATCAATTTATAGGGAAGGACTATCAGCTTGCGGAGCATGAAGGGCTGGATTTTATTCATAGCAATCGGTTAGTTGCCCAAGTACCAGTGCGATCGGCTGCCGACGGTAAAGTTGTATATATTCGTCGTGATTGTCCCCAATCAGATTCATTTGCGCCCAACAGTTTGCAACGAGACTGTGGCGGCGATTGGGGAAACCATATTGTGATTCAGCATCCGAATGGACTATTCACTCGCTATGCTCATCTGTATCCTGACAGTACCCAAGTGAAAGTTGGGCAGAAAGTTACTCGTGGTCAAGAACTTGGCAAAATGGGAAATTCAGGACGGAGTGATATCAGGCATTTACATTTTGAGTTAGGGATTGCTATTAAGATCAATCATTGTGCGCCAGCGCAATCTTTTCATTATGTTTACAATCCAGCGACTTATTTGCAATGGGAAAATTTAAAAAACTAACAAGATTTAACTAGCTGTATTTAACTAACAAAATTTAAATTATGAACGATTTTCCAGATAAATCTACTGATACAGATCGCGATCGCGATCCCCCCAACACGAGTAGTGTTGAAATTCGCGACATGAATATTGATGACATTGCACCAATTTTTCACTTGGGTGAACAGCTATTTACCAGTGATCTCTATCCGTACCTCTATCGGACATGGGATGAGTGGGAAGTAATTGGCATGTATAACACCGACTCAGAGTATTGCTTAGTGGCGGAAATTGATGAGCAACTCGCAGGTTTTATCCTCGGCACGATCATCAATAAGGCTTCATGGAAATATGGCTATATCACTTGGCTAGGAGTCAATCCCAATTTTCAAAGGCGAGGAGTAGCCGATCGCCTAGTCGATAAAATCATTGAACGCATGATTGAAGATAATGTGCGACTAATGCTTGTCGATACAGATCCTGCTAATACGCCCGCCATTAATTTCTTTAACCGTAAAGGGTTCGGCAATGCTAGAGAACATGTATTCCTGTCCCTAAATCTAGCTAAACATGAATATTACGGTCGGCTAATCAATTACGAACGCGACAAAGCTGAGCGCAACCGTCCCCGTCTACGGCGGCGCACTTAAATATATTTGCTGCGCTTACAACGCTTTGCACTCAAATCACAAGAGATTTGAGTGCTCTGTAAGTGCTGTAAATATATTTAAGAGTTGCAACGATTTTTGTTAGACTAGGAAAAGTGTTTGAAGGCAATTGACAATAAATCTTCCAAACTACATCTAAAAAACTAATCACCCCATCTTTTGTCTCGGAGATAACCACACTATGGCTCGGATGTACTACGACACGGACGCAAATCTTGAATTTCTAGCAGGTAAGACAGTTGCAATTATCGGCTACGGTTCTCAGGGTCACGCCCATGCCCTTAACCTAAAAGAAAGCGGCGTGGATGTCATCGTGGGGTTATATCAAGGCAGTCCCTCATGGCAAAAAGCAGAATCTGAAGGACTAACAGTTAAGACTGTTGCAGACGCATCTGCTGCTGCTGACCTAATTATGATTTTATTGCCTGACGAAACTCAAAAAGCAATCTACGCTACCGAAATTGCTCCAAATCTTAAAGCTGGAGATACTCTAGCTTTCGCCCATGGTTTCAATATTCACTTCGCACAAGTTGTTCCCCCTGCGGATGTCGATGTGATCATGGTCGCGCCTAAAGGTCCTGGACACTTGGTACGTCGCACCTATACTCAAGGTCAAGGCGTTCCTGCTTTATTTGCTGTCTATCAAGATGCTACTGGACATGCACGCGATCGCGCGATGGCTTATGCCAAAGGTATTGGCGGCACACGCGGCGGTGTTCTTGAAACTACTTTCCGTGAAGAGACTGAAACCGACCTATTCGGCGAACAAGCGGTACTCTGCGGCGGTCTATGCGCTCTCATTAAGGCTGGCTTTGAAACCCTCGTTGAAGCTGGCTATCAGCCCGAACTCGCTTACTTCGAGTGCTTGCATGAAGTAAAGCTGATCGTGGACTTGGTGGTTGAAGGTGGTATGTCGAATATGCGCTATAGCATCTCGAATACGGCTGAATATGGTGATTACACCCGTGGTCCTCGTGTTGTGAATGAGCAGACTAAGATCGAAATGAAGAAAATTCTTTCGGAAATTCAATCTGGTCAATTTGCCCGTGAGTTTGTTCTTGAAAATCAAGCTGGCAAACCTGGATTCACCGCAATGCGTCGTCAAGAAGCAGAGCATCAAATTGAGTCAGTCGGTAAAGATCTCCGAGCTATGTTTAGCTGGTTGAAGAAAATCTAATCAAAAAAAAGCGGTGTTTAGCACCGCTTTTTTTAATTCAACCAAGAGGGTAAATACCCCACTGCTCCGCGATGAAAGTATATTCCAGTAAAAAAGAAAGAATCACCACGTCGGCTTGCGACGTGGTGATTCTTTCTTTTTTTTATTGTTAATTACTAACTGGTGGATTATTTGGTGAGTTGGGCTTATTTTTGATTTTCATGTAGGACTCAATCGTCTGTACTGCCAAGGGAGCAGCGATCGCACTGCCACCCCCCCCACCTGCATTCTCAGCAAAAACTGTCACCACAATTTCTGGCTTTTCGTAGGGTGCATAGGCTGTAAACCATGCATGGTTTGGACGGGGTGGATCTTGGGCAGTACCAGACTTACCAGCCATGGCAATTTCCGCCGAATTTAGAGGCGCGGCTGTACCGAACTCAAATACAGATCTTAAAGCCTTTTGCAATGCTGCCAAATTTGTTGGTGATATATTCAGAGACTGTCTCCATTCCCTTGCATCATTATCTTCTAGGAGTAAATGGGGTCTGATTTTAAATCCCCCATTAGCAACAGCGGCAGTCATCATTGAAACTTGCACAAGATTAGCTTGCACATCACCCTGACCAATTGACATATTCAGAGTATTGCCAACATACCAAGGCTCTCCAATTACTCGCTTCTTCCATTCTTCATCGGGAACTGTGCCTTTGGTTTCTTCCTCTTTGATTTCAATACCTGAATATTCTCCGTACCCAAATTTATGCGACCATGCGGCAAGATCTTTCTCGCCCACACGCATACCTACCTGTCCAAAGAAAGTGTTGCTGCTATATGCCATCGCCTCATTAAAACCAATTGTGCCAAACCCTGCTTTGTTGTGATCCCAAAATTGAAACCCACCAATATCAAGATAGGGGTATGTCGCAAGCACATCATTTATGCCGAATTTGTTGGTTTCTAAACCTGCAGCCATCGTCACAACCTTAAAAGTACTAGCAGGGGGGTATACCTGTAAAACCCTATTGACAAAGGGATGGTCTTTTTCTTGCAGTCGTTTCCATGTTACGTCAGAAATCTTGCCCGAAAATAGATTTGGATCAAAGGCAGGATGACTAACCATGGCGAGTATTTCCCCATTATTAGGATTCAGCGCGATAATTCCGCCTTGTTGTTCTCCTAAAATCTTTTCAACTGCTTTTTCTAAATCTGCGTCAATCGTCATTTTGACGGCGTTACCTGCTTTTGGGGGTTTTTGTCCTAAAACTCGTAATACTTTCCCAAAAGCATCGACTTCTACTTGCTGTCCGCCCCATTCACCACGCAGTTGATTTTCAAAGGCATATTCCACTCCTGCTTTCCCAATTACATCCCCAGGTCGATAACCTTTTTCGCGTAACTTGGGTAATTCTTCGGCAGTTAGTTCTCCTGTATAGCCCAACACATGAGCTGCGACATCACCATTGGGGTAATAGCGTACGGCTTCTGGCTCAACTTTTACACCTGGTAATTCGAGGCTGTGCTCGGAGAGAACAGTCACAAGTTTGGGGCTAATCGATGTAGAAACTCGGACTAAGCTTGGGGAGTTATAGCCTTCCTGTTCTAGCTTATCGGTAATCGTCTGAGCTGAAACGCCAATTAATCCAGCTAAACGATTAATAATTGGCTGCCATTTGTCCCTAGATTGAGCGATCGGCCATAGATAAATTACATGCGCTAAGCGGCTTGAAGCTAAAATATTACCTTTTCGATCAAACAGCCGACCTCTTTCAGGGGGTTTGGCAATTAATCTGATCCGATTATTCTCAGCAAGTTGTTGATTTCGATCGCCTTCAATCAGTTGCAAGTAAAAAAGTCGTCCACCTAAAATCCCGATTAGCACCAATACACTTAGCAAAAATAAAATAGCCGCCCGCATCCCTTTTCCCATCGTGCGGGTGTTTTCGGTGGGATTAAAAGGTGAAATTTGTCGTTGCGTAAAAGTCATATTGCTTAGGAAAGATTTTAAAAAGATTTTTTCGCTAGAATAATAGATAGATCTATTGTATGGCGATCGTGAATTTAATTAATTCCATTGCAAGTTTAGTGGACATTTTTGCTGTTCACAAAGCACAAAAGCAAGCTACTGCCGTCTTTCAGAGGAGTTAAAAGTCCGTGATTGTGACACCTGTGCGTCCTGTAGGGCGAAAGTGGAGAAATCTTAGTTTTACTTCAACTCTCTATCTTGCCCCAGTACTAGACCTGTTGCTTGACGAAGTACCGTCAGAATGGCAGCCAGAATTACGTTTGGGTTTGCAAGAAGCATTAGTCAATGCAGTAAAGCATGGAAATTCCCTCGATCCATGCAAGCAAATCACCGTTAAATTTTCGATAGTTTCGCAATCTTATTGGTGGGTGATCACTGATCAGGGTAAAGATATGCAATCCTCTGGTGGATCAAAAGATGATCCCACTCCATGTCATGACTTGGAATGTGGCAGAGGCTTCTATATATTACGCAAGATTTTTGAGCATGTGCATTGGGACATGGGTACGCATCGTTTGACTTTGTGCAAACGAATTGATCGATTAAGTAAACCGATGATTTTTTAGGTTTATCAATTACCAATATTTAGAATTTGGATAAGGCGAAACATTCTCTCAATAAATTTTTTACTACTTTATTGCTGTGTTTAATCAGCTAAACGAAATTATACTAAAACACAAAATGACTATGCCATTTTGTGTGTTTAAAACCCTTACAGGTCTAGGGGGTTTAATTCACAAAAGTGTCGCGACACTTTTGTGAATTGGTATTAAATATGAATCTCCAGCAACTGTTATGCTCGCTGTGCGGACATTGCAGTTGCTGGATCAGTAAATCCAAGGTTGGTCTTCTTGAAAGCTTACAGACGAAGAAAAAATAAGATTGGTTTCGTAAGTAGAATTGCCAATGATAAATATCAGAATTTGTTTTCCTAAAGACAAAATCGTATATTTAATAACATAAAGTTTAAGATAAGGTTATGCAGATCTCGATAACTTCTTTAGCTAGGGCGAAATTAAACCTATGACTCCGATGACATTATTAGCTGAAGCTCCAGTAGAACGTTTAGGTCATCCGATTGATGATGAAATAGCTTGTGTAAACGTGCGGGAATGTAATGCGGTAGTAGATGCATGGATTCCAGACTGGCTGAGAAATAGTTGGGAGAAATCGCAAAGGGGTGAAAGTTTAGATAATGAAGATGTTGTTGGTCGAGCTTTAGATTTTGCCTATAGACTCCATGATGGACAATGCCGTGCATCGGGAGAGCCTTATATATTACATCCGATCGCAGTTGCGGCAATTTTGAAAGATTTAGGTGGCAGTAATGCGATGATCGCCGCAGGTTTTTTGCATGATGTGGTGGAAGATACGGATGTATCCTGCGATCAGATCGAAGAAATGTTTGGGAAAGAAGTACTACAATTGGTTGAAGGGGTAACCAAATTATCGAAACTGAGTTTTGAAAGTAAAACTGAAAGTCAAGCTGAAAACTTTCGCCGCATGTTTCTGGCAATGGCGCAAGATATTCGCGTGATTATCGTGAAGCTTGCCGATCGCCTACATAATATGCGAACGTTGGAACATTTGCGTCCTGAGAAACAAGTATTAATTTCTAGAGAAACGAGAGAGATCTTTGCGCCTTTGGCTAATCGTCTGGGGTTAGGGCAAATCAAATGGGAATTGGAAGATATTGCTTTTAAATATATTGAGCCAGATCAGTATCAAACGATGGTGTCTCTGGTTGCCGAAACCCATGAGGATCGCCACGAACAGTTGACGGAGGTGACAAGGGTATTAGCTGATCGGCTGGAATCAATGGGCATCGATGATTTTGAAATTAGTGGTAGACCAAAGCATCTGTATGGCATTTACCGCAAAATGGAGCGACAGAAGAAACAATATAACGAGATTTATGACATCCAAGCCGTTAGAGTAATCGTCAATACCAAAGAAGAATGCTATCGGGTTCTTGCTGTTGTCCATGATCATTTCTGTCCGATTCCTGGTCGTTTTAAAGACTACATTGGTTTACCCAAACCAAACCGCTATCAATCGCTGCATACGGCGGTAATTGGACCAAAGGGACAACCTGTGGAAGTGCAGATTCGCACATGGGAAATGCATCATATCGCTGATTATGGCATTGCAGCGCATTGGAAATATAAAGAGAGTAATTCGACTAGCAAGCCACTTAAGGGGGATGATCAAAAATTTACTTGGCTGCGTCAGTTGGTGGAATGGCAGCGCGAATTGAAAGATCCTCAGGAATATCTTGATAGCGTCAAGGAAGATTTATTTGATAGTGAAGTTTATGTCTTTAGTCCTAAGGGCGATGTGTATTGCTTGCCGCGAGGCTCGACACCCGTAGACTTTGCCTATCGCGTGCATACGGAAGTTGGCAATCATTGCTCTGGCGCATTGGTAAATAATGTGATGGTTCCTTTGCAACGCCCGCTTAAACATGGCGATATTGTCACGATTCTTACTCAAAACAATGCTCATCCAAGTACCGATTGGATTAATTTTGTTGCTACTAATTCGGCAAAAAGCAGAATTCGGCAATGGTTTAAGCGATCGCGCCGTGATGAAAATCTCGCATTAGGTCGCAGTGCCTTAGAAAGAGAACTAGGCAAAAATGGCTTGGAAGCATTGCTCAAATCTGACCAAATGCAAAAACTTGCTGAGCGCTGTAATTATCACAATGTTGAGGATCTGATTGCAGGAATTGGCTATGGTGAAACTTCAGTTAATTCTGTAGTTAATAAACTGCGTGAAAATCAACACAATGATCGTTACGTCAATCCTCAAAAGTATGAAGCACGCCATGAACCTGCTCATAGTAATAACTCCAAGTCACCAATTTTGGGGTTGGAGGGGATGGTTTACTCGATCGCAGGCTGTTGTACTCCACTTCCAGGAGAACCGATCACAGGTGTCGTCGCGTTAGGTAGTAATCGAGGCATCACGATTCATCGTCATGATTGCATTAATTTAGCGAATATCCCTAGCGATCGCCTGTTGCATGTAGGTTGGAATCAGCAAAAGGAAAATGATCATGTTCAAACCTATCCCATTGATATTCGGGTGGAAACAATTGATCGTGTGGGCGTACTGCGAGATATTTTGACTCGTCTATCGGACAACAAAATTAATGTCCGCAAGGCAAATGTGCAAACGAAAAAAGGTAAGGCAGCAATTATTGATTTGAGTATCGATATTAGCGATCGCCATCAATTTGATCGGGTTTGCAATCAAATCAATAAAATGTGTGACACCCTGTCAGTTTCGCGACTTGTTGCTGAATAAGGGCTTAGCAAGAACCAATTTTTAGTGGCACGGCTATGCCGTGCCACTAAAAATTGGTTCCTTATGAAATCGCACAACCCTAAAAGTATTTTAAGGAAGTAGCAAAAAACATGAACTTTCAAACCATCGATCTCAGTTCTGTGATTACCCTGACTCGCGAAGATTTCGTCAAGCTCTGCGCGGCAAATCCTGATATGAAACTAGAGCGTACAGCTAAAGGAGAATTAATCGTTATGTCCCCAACAGGTGGAGAAACTGGCAGTTTTAATTTTGATCTTAATGGTGAACTTTACCTATGGAATCGGGAGTTTAAATCAGGTAAAGCTTTTGATTCATCGACAGGGTTTAGTTTGCCGAAGGGTAGCGATCGCTCTCCTGATGCTGCATGGATTTCTCTCGCAAAATGGGAATCGCTCACGACTGAACAACGAAAAGGTTTTTTGCCTCTCTGTCCTGAGTTTCTCATCGAGCTTTTATCACCGAGTGATTCATGGAAACAAGGAGAAGTAAAGATGCAGGAATATATGGACAATGGGTGTCTGTTGGGATGGTTGATCGCGCCTAAACTTAAACGAGCTGCTATCTATCGCCAAGGACACCCTGTTGAAATTTTGGATAATCCCAAAATACTTTCTGGGGAGAATGTATTACCAAATTTTGTTTTAGAAATTGGCAACATGTTGCCATAGAGTTAAAGGTAATATTGCTAACAAAGTTGAGTCTATTCAGATTTAGACAATATTTTATTAACTTCACCCACAAATCTTTTGGCATTATCTAGCGATGTTTGAGCTACAGTATCATCTGCTAAAAAGTTAGCTTTATAATCGCTAGCCTGTCTCAGTTCATAGGTATCACCCAAAAATCTGCCGATCTCAGGATTCATTTTTCCTGTATTCACAAAATGTTGTCCTATTAACTTTATTACGGCTCTGTGTGTAGATGTATCAAATCCTGCAAGAAGCAATAGAGCTTGAGCCGAGTAAAACATTGCATAGTATGATCGCGATATGCAAGAGCGATAGCGTTTCCCATTGTATAAAAATTCTGCTGTCTCTAATTCTTCCTTAGACAGCGATAAGTATTGTGTAATCTCACTCATAAAACTATTCCTTCTCTTCCCACAACTCTTATAAATGAGGAAGCCCTACTTAAATATTCTTCTTTAGAAACTGGCAAAATCGAAACTAGCTCATCATAATGCATTAAAAAATAAGAGCGAATCGCTGACATGCGGTATATTTCTTTTGCAATATCGACAGAACCATTGAGTATTACCATGACATCAATATCTGAGTCGGATGTTGCTTCACCCCTAGCTTGCGAACCAAAAAGAATTAAAGAAAATAAGCGATCGCCATATAGTTCAATCAATTTCGCTTTAAGATCTACTAAAAGAATGGATAACGTTTCATTCTTAACTGCTGTATTCATGACTAGGCTTTAAGCGTTATTTGCTATTAGTATAAACTCTGGTTATGTTAGGCGATCGCCTCTTAAAATATCTACCAAGTATACATAAAGATAAATATTAACTGAGATTGTTTTATATCAATCTTCAAAAAATTGATATAAATTCGGCTTTTTCGATAATAAGTTGTTGTCCTTGGGGCGATCGCGTAAATTCGATAAATTGTTTGGCTTCGGGGCTGGTTTTGTCTGGAATTGCTAGGTATAGATCTCGGCTGAGGGGATAAACTTTTTTCTTAAGGGTGTCTTTATTGAGTGGATCGATGCCTTCGATGGGAACGACTCTGATTGCTTCTTGTCCTTGGGCTTGGAATACTGAAGCGTAGTAGATGCCATCATCGGCAAGGACTCGTAATACTGCGGTGGTTTCGTCGCATTCCCATGTTTTAAAGTTGTTGCTGTCGGGGGCAAATGCACAGCCCAAGAGAACCTGCTCTTTAAAAAAGTCTTTGGTTCCGCTTTCTGCGCCGCGATTGTATACTTTGATGGGTTTATCTGCGCCTCCGACTTGCGACCAGTTAGTAATTTGTCCTTGATAGATTTGGCGAAGTTGATCGGTGGTGAGTCCTCCTTTAAATGGTTTATTGACTCCAACGACAACGGCGATCGCCATTTTCTCCTATTACCCTTATCTTTTACTGAATATTTCACAAGCGATTTGCATAAATAACCCAAGTTGCTACCTATTCGCTCAAAACATAATTTAAAGCAAAAAATACTAGATATTTACATGACAATGGCAGTATTTAGGACTTAGCTAGGTTGTTTTGCACCTGTTTTGAGGTGGTTTTTAATAGGTAGCAACTTGGGTTAATAAACTATAGTAAAGACAAATAAGAAATAGTTTCTTCTTGTTTACTTTTTCTTGTTAAACGATGAAACTTTATTGTCGATTCAGAATAGCTAAAGTAGAGTCTATATTCCCTTCCAATTCTATACTCAAAAAAACTTGATGCTTTACCCTGAATATTTCGAGTGCGTGATGCAAAAGGATCTGTAGATATTCTAGAAAGATAAGATTGAAAAACAAAAAAGTAGAGTTTATCTCTACGGTATAATTCTTTGATATCTTCAATAAATTTATCACTGTAACTAAAGCTTTGGAGAAGAGATGGTATATTTCCAATATCATCACCCAGTGAAGTCAAAGATTGATAAGCGCGTTCGTAGGCAACTGAAACATTTTGCTTATTACTATCAGCCTGTCTTATGTCATTTAATAGTTGCTCGTGGGTTTCCTTCAAGATACTATAATGATCTTGAACAGACTGAAGTTCTTCGAGAGGTTTAAGCAAACCTTGATTTTCCAAAATAGATAATGCTGCTTCCCAATCTTCAGATTGATCTACCAATTTTCGATGTTCTAAAGCTCCATCAATTGTCATCCGAAATTGATGCTTGGGAACTGGTTTAACTAGGTTTCCTATAGAACCTCTTCTAGAGTATTCTTTACCTAGAGATGTATTATGGCTTCCAGTAATAAGTATAATTCTATTGTAAAAATATTGGTCACAAAAGCCATATTCTCCAACAAGATAATCTATGATATCAATCCCATATCCATCCCCAAGATTGTGATCTAAAATGATTAAATCTGGATCATCATCAAGCTCTTTGAATGTCTCAATACCAGATAAGACATCAAAAGCATCAACAGTTAAATGACCTTCTAGCTGAAGCCAATTACACCATTGCGCTCTTTGAGAATTGTCATCTTCAACAACAAAAAATAGTGCCATATAGCTATCTCCCTACAATAAGAATCTATTTTGACTGTTGCAAAGAAAATTTAAATTTAACTGTTGCACCAGAATCTTCATTATTAATTACTTTTACATCAGCCTGATGAAGCTTTAAATAAGCATTAATAATCATACTACCATTACCTCTGGTATCACCTGCTGAGTTATTAAGACGCTTATCGGTTTTATATAGTTCAGCGATCATATCTTCAGGTATTCCGATACCATTATCTGTCACTTCAACTATTACAAGATTTTCTTCTAAGTACGAAGAAATATTGATAGTACCTTGGAATGGTTTGTTTTCCTCCTCAGATTTTGATGATTTAGAATCTTGTCTAAGAAGCTTCTTACCTAAAGAAGCACTTGAGTTGTTGATGGCGTTATTAACAACACTTCTGAAATGCCAAGGATTAAAACTAATCATCAAATCTTCTGGAAAAAGATTAAAGTTTATTTGCCAACGCTTTACTGAAGGATGGAGTTGATTTTGCAAAACTGTAAGTTGTTCATTCACATTAACTAATTGTCCTTCAATATTAGTAATATTTCTTAAATCGTCCATAGAAACGTTAAGTACGTTTACGGAATCGTCAACAGTACAAATTAAATTTAGTATAGAATGAACTAAATCATTGTCACAATTAATATCAGACAATTTATTCTTGATATCATTCGTACATTCAGGATTGAATAATATTTCAGCTTTATTTACATCGTGAATAATATTTTGAATGTCAGTCTTTAGCCTAGACATGACGGCTAAGTATGCATTACTTAGTTTTTGCACCTGATTAGCAGTGACAGATGTAAAGTCTGTGTCAATAAGATGGCTAAACACATTGTTAAATGTTGATATTCTAAGTAAATTATTTTCAGCTTCTAGTAATTTGCTTTCATTTAAAATCAACTGCTTAGATATATCTTGCAGGTATATTCTTCGTTCTAAAATCAGCCAAAACAAAGCTGACAATATAATAAAACCCATTTGAACTACAAAATAAACATAGCTGCGTTGATTATTTATACGCCCTCTAAAAAGGTATTTTTGAAGCCAATCGCTATAGTCTTTTACAAATGCTGGTTGAGTTCTACGAATATAATAAACTCTCCCAATATTAATTCCAGAATTTACATTAGGAATATTTGATTGATCAGTTGATTTAGGGTTTTTAAAATATCTTTCAGTAAATAAAGGTGGTGGATCTTTTAAATAATCAAAGTATTGACCATTCAGTTGATTAACATCAAAATCTTCCCGTTCTTCAGATTTATAACTAGGTTTACTTACATATAAAATTTTTTGATCAGAACAATCAGGTTCTATTTTTTTACAGTCCGTAACTACAATTCCAAAGAGAGCAAAGTTACTATTAATAGTTTTTTGAAGCTCTTCTTTATTGCCATTTATGATTAATGTGGATAACTTGAATGGTAGAGTATGACTCAACATATTAAAATCAACTGTTTGCACAGAATACATAGTACCTTTCCAGTAATTTTGATATGAAAATATATTTCCTATCACTCCAGCACTAAAGCCTAAGATTAAAAACCCTAAAAATCTTCCTATACTCCAGTAAATCTTTTTACTAGATAAAAAAGAATTTTTGTAAAACATGATCGCCATAATTAATAATTACCATTCGTTTTCTTGAATTATATATTGCGACATTTCAGGGCTATCAATTAGCGATTTCCCCCCATTTATGGAACGGATACTTATTAACGTAAAACAGTTATTTGATCTGGCTGGGTAATATTAATTTCAAAAGTTTTCTCTTCATCTGCTTTAGTGGTGATATTGGAAATTTGAATTTCTTTCCCTTGTAATTCCACAAGATTAGATGCGTTTGGAACTTGGTTCATAATTGTTCTTGGTACGATGACAGAATAGGTAGAACTATCTTTGCTAGCTATAGTAAGCTTCACAGTATTAGCATCTACATTAGTGCTGCTAATAACTTTGCCCTTGATAATAGATGTAATTGCTTGCTCGTCAGGACAGTAAAAGTTTACGGGATTTTTAGTAAAATCAGCACACTTTAAAACTCCCTCAGCCTTAATTGATATTTGTGTGAATGATGTGTAGTCAGGTTCTTCACCTCCACCATAATTAGCCTGTTTTTGGATGTCAGCAGGTGCATTCAGTAAAGCTTTTATTATTTTCTCTCTATCAGGTTCAGAAAGGTTAGGAGATAGGTATACATTTGAACCAGGTATGGGTCGGCTGATGTGAATTACCTTAAAATTAGGATCGGATTTAACGGCATCTAGCGCACCTGCACCCACATCTGCTTTACCATTCCTTACCAACTCTTTAATCTCCCGTCCACGATGTCCTTTGGTGACTTGAAGACTCTTACCAAATAGGTCGTAAACAGGCATATAAAAGCTAGATGCCGAGTTGAAGGCTCCCAAAGCAATTGTATTTGTGGACTGTAAATCTGCTATTGACTCAATTTTGCTGTTGGCACTAACAAACAAAGCAGCTTGATAATAGTTGGACTTATCAGGAAACATCCTAGCGACAAAAATATAGCCATTTTCCTTAGCTGCCACTGATAACATGGGAGACAAGGTAAAAGCAACATCAACTTCCTTTCGAATAATTTTATTTCTAACGTCAGTATAGGAAATGGAAGAATCTCCATAAATTGAAACCTGTACCTTACCATCGAAGTAAGAATGCAAGTATTCTGCAAGGGGCTTGTAGTCTTTGGCATCAGTTAATATAGCAACTGCAAGCGATGATGTCTGCAATTTTTGCTGAGGTAAAGGCGTTAGTGTAGTAGTAGTTGGTGCAGTAGTTGCTAGTGTTGTAGGACTTGGCTTCACACCAAGCAATGGATCGATTTTATCTTTAAAAATAAAATACCCACCCGTAGCAATTGCCCCAAAAATAGCAACCGTTGCAGCAGTTGCAACTAGAGGATTGCCCCCACTATAGGTACAGCCAGCTTCGGTACAAGGAGGATTCTTACTGCCATTTTTGATTGGGCAGCTAGGATTTGCGATCGGACATTTCATAAAGATCTATGTTTTCACTCACACTTTTATTATTCTATGCCCAATTGCTTACGTACATCGCGCTTAATTTGCAAAACTTCGTCATCAGCCAAACCAAGCTCTTCTTGTAGATCGTCTAACTCATGAAGATCTTCATCTTTTAGCTTTGAGTCCGTTGCCTTGCTTAGCCTTGATTTAAAAATTAGGGCATATTCTTGTTTATGCTCTTGCTTTGCTAGATCTGGGGCAAATTCAGCAATGATTTGCTTAGCATCTTCCTCAGAAATACCCAGCCTCTTTCGACGAACTTCTATTGCTTGCAACTCATCTTCGGATGGGTGAGGATTGCGATAGGTTTTCTCAACTAGATCTCTAAATTTGCCCAAATTGCTATTAAGGTTATCATTATCCTTAATGAGAGAAGCATTATTAATGGGCGAGGTATTGTCATCTGGAATATAAAGATTATATTCTTTGATGTAATCAGCGATCGCCTCCGCCGCCTTTCGATACTCTGGATTTGCCTTGCCATTTTCAAGCTCAGTTGCAAACTTAGCTAGCCAATCCTGCAATTTTTGATAGATAGCCGTCTTTTCAGATTTGGTTTTGGCTTTTTGACCGCCTTCTCGCAATAAATCCCCAAGAATTTGCCGTTTCATGCGATGTTGATCGTTGAGCAAAAAGTCTTCAGACTCTTGCCAAGTAGCCCCCAAAGACTGATCTTCCTGCATGCCAGTATCTTTGCTCTTATAGACAAAGCGAATTTCACGAGAGCCGTCCAGACGCACTTCATTAATTGCACCAAATGCGCGTCCGAGGATCAGATTTCGCTTTACCTCAGTTTCTTGCTGTGTATCGGGCATCAGATCGGGGAAACGCTGACTATTAGAATGAGTGTGCAAGGGATTGGTATCTTCACGCGGCAAGGTGCGATAACATTGACGCATCTCGGACATTCCCTCAATCATCCTCAAAGGAAACGCACCTCGCTCTTGAGCAAAGTAAATGTAATGAGGCACATTCAGAGACTTGATATCGCGATCGTTTAAAGGCGTTGCCTTGCGAATAATCGCTAAGACCCTTGTGACCGATGGATCGGTTGGTGTTGTCCCGCCTTCAATACCCAACAAATTCTGACGCTTAGCAGGAGAATCTGCATAACCTGTAACCGTTGTAAATCGCAAGAAAGATTCACTCCGCCTTACACATTCTTGGGCGAGAGTTTCCTGCTCCTGTGTTGAATACTGCTCGATAAACTGTTGAGCAGCCGAAATCCGAATCTGTCGGCTATCTTCAAATACATCAAAAGCAGCACTTAAAATCTGGCTGTATAACTCCTCTTCTCTGGTTTTATCAAAGCTATAAAAATCAAAAAGCTGTTTCCCCTGATCTTGAAGCAGACTTCTAGAAATAGACTCAACTTTATTAGATTCTTTGTCAGCTACTACTGTCTTGTAAATCTGATCGACAACTTCTTCTTTAAAAAGAAGAACTCCATTGATCTTGAGATTTTTAGTCTCTTGGATGTATGTCTTCTCCCTCTCTGCAAGCTTGATTTGCAATCTATTTAAGATCTCTTCATATTTGCCGATATTTAATAGAAGCACATCAATTTCTTTGAGCAACTCATCTATTACTTGCACCGCCAAGCTACGAGACTTCACCTCGACTCTAGCCATGTAAAATTGTTGAATTGCCTTTAAGCAATTTTCAAAGCTGGCATCTACACCTTTGCGATCGATAACTTTTTTAAACCAGTCATTACCATCATTGGTCAACTTCTGGATTAATTTATCAAGCTTGTCCTCTTCCTCTTCAGTAATCTCAGTCTGATATTCTGTCCGCTTATTATCAAGAATTGTTGTGTATTCATCGACTAAAATCTTGCGAAGCTCCTGCAAAAAATCACGGGTATAGCTAGCACCGCGAAAACGGTCTTCTAACATTCCATAAACAATGGCACGAAGTTCTAGAGGTTTTTCTCGCTTGAGATTTTCTGTATTACTCCACATCCTTCTGAAGTAATCACTCCAGCTAGCAGGTCTCGGATCGCTATCCTGAAAGTGAGGCTTAAATTCCTGCTCTCTGCGGTTTCTCACAAAACCACCCAAAGCATTTAGCTCAATGTTTTGTTCCTTACGAATAGTCCGCAGTGATTCTACCTGAGACTCCACTTCCTTCGCGTAAGTTTGTCCACTGACTGCATTGCTAATACTATCTAGGATTTGATGATCGCCATCATCCTCAGACAAAGATAGCGATCGCATGGTTTGCTTTACCACATCCCTCATATTGACAGAAGTAGGATTAGGGTTAGCCCACCAAGAAGCTACACGTCCCGCCAGACGAGAAGCACAAGCATCTAAAACACGGTTAAGGGGAAACTGAATAGCCGAAAGACCAAAGCTCATGAAACTTTGCGGATAACCAAGAGCATCTGGTGCGCCTAATAGCTGCGAAATATTATCCCGAATCGTTTTCTTAAACTGACTAAGCCCCGAACTAAAGTCTAGAAAGATATTCTGAGCAACCATATCCATCACCCCACCTAAATCGGGAATCTGATAATTGGGGTTTGTATTGCCCACCAAATAGCAAAAACGGAAAGGGACATCTCTTCCAGAGCGATCGGTAATTCCTTCAGTAGCTGTATACTGAGCTTCAAAACGAGTATTGCCGCTAGAATAATGGTTGAGTTCCATCAAAGCCGCATAGGCGTTAGCAATTTGCCTTTTCGCTACGCCACGGGCTGTACCAGGTAAAACTAAGTAGGCTGACGTTTGAGGTTGGTTGGCAGCAGGAATCCAATCACGCAAGCAATAGGCAAGGTCTAAGTACATCCCAGAACCTGTTCCGCCCAACAGCGAACAAACCACAAACACATTCACCCCTTGATCGACTCTTACGCCTTTGCGAGTCATGACCTCTCGCCCTTCAATGACTCGCTGCATGACACTTAAAAATTGTTCTTTGATCGCAGCATAGTTATGGGTAAAAGCAAATCTGCCTAGCGCTCTTACCTGACCAGCCCCGTCAAGAATAGACTCCGTAGCTTTAAGCTCCCGAGGAAACCATTCAGCAATATGCGGATAGTCATCTAACCTGCCCAAAATATTTGCTGCATCACCCTTGTCAACCTTGGCATGAATCTGTTCGACAGGACGCAGGGATATATCTTGTTTGAGTACTTCTACAGGCTGAGCTTTGAGATCATTTTGATCAGTATCAATATGCAGAAAAGCAACTATTGGTAGTTGATCCAAAGCACCGTATGACTCAGCAATCATTGCACGTACTTTTAGTAAGACTGTTTTGCCTGTGCCGCCTACTCCAATAATTACTGTAGGAGTCATACCTTGATGTTCTGCCATACTCTATCAACCCTTCGTTTTTTAGTCGTTACAATGACAGTCAATTTTGACTATCATAAACTGATTTAAACAATGTAGCAGCCAAATTTCTGTGAATTTAGCAATACTCATTGTTACTATGCTTTCTCTAGGTATAGCTATAGCTACAAGATCGCCACAGGGCAAGTCCGCCAATCAGACCTAAATCATTAGAAACGATCGCAACTTTGTCAGATAAATTTGCTGGTAAAGCCAAAGTCACTAGGCGAGCATTGCCACCGCCGATATAAAGTTTGTCGTAATTAAATAATTTGTAGAGCGTCGCGATCGCCTCTAGTAGCCTCATGTTCCATACTTCAATCCCCCCCTGCTCTAAGGCAGTCTGCCCTAAACAATCTTCGTAAGTATTGCGATCGCGCCAAATATGTTGCCCAAGTTCCAGATTTGGCAACAGCTTACCATTGAGAAATAGTGATGACCCAAAGCCAGTTCCTAGAGTAATTACTAACTCTACGCCCTGACCTGAGATTGCCCCACATCCCTGCACATCAGCATCATTAGCAATTCTAATAGGTTTATCTAATTTATTTTGCAACACCTGAGCTAATGGAAAGCCGTCCCAGTCAGGATGTAAATTAATCGCGCCTCTTGTGACCCCATTTTCGACAACACTAGGAAAACCAATCGAAATGCGATCATATTCACCCAGTTTTGTACTCAAGTCGATTAATGTTGCCACGATGGCATCAGGAGTGGCGGGATGGGGTGTATGGATAAGCGATCTCGCTGAGGCGTTAGTACCATCATCTTGCAATATGATTGCCTTGATACTACTGCCACCCACATCAATCGCTAATGTTAACAAACTCACAGTATGTAGACTTCTGATAGTAGATAATAGAATTGATTAAAGCCAGATTTTATCAAAATCAATTTTGGTATTTTTAGCGTCTGAAGCGCTAAAAATACCAAAATTGATTTCATAATTAGAATTGCTGGAAATTTTTTGTTGAAGTAGGTAAAAGAGGAATTAGGACAATGGCTACAGCCTTAATGCTAAGAGCGCCATCGGATATTCTTAGTAAAGCACAAGATGAACTCGCGCTTAGAGGTTATAACCCTCTCCAATTGGCATCTGAGCTTAGTCTTTCGGTTCAACTAATCGAGAATTTCCTAAATGGAGAAATCGTCGATCGCAATACCTATAGCTTAATTTGTGAAAAGCTAAACATTACTATAAATTCTGTTCAGGAGTTATCGGCAGAAAATTCGGTAGAAAACAAAGTTAATACAAATCTTCAAGCCCATATAAATGCAATTAAGTCTAATAATATTACCCTGAACGCAAATTTAAATTCAAATGATAATTCAATCATAGAAAATACTAATCAAGGTATAAGTGATAACTCATCTGTAAGTGTAGACAGTGAGCTTAATCAATTGTTGCAAGAAATCCGCAAAAACGTATCTCCTGCGTTAATGCGTCAATGCGATCGCCTCAGAATAATTGATATTAATATGCCACTTTATTTGCATGATATATATTCAGAGGCTAATATTTTCACTGTTTTGCCGAGTAGTCAAAGTATTGATCTAGATGAAGCTTTTGCAAATGTATCTCCAGAGCAATATGATCGCTTTTATTTAGCAAAAATCCGTCCATCTACAATCCCCGCTAATCAGGCTCTAGAGGAATCTCAACAAATTTTGCTAGTTGGTGGTTTAGGCTCTGGGAAGACAACATTGCTTAAATACTGGGCAATGGCTTGTATTTCAGGCAAAATTCTGCCCGAATATTTGCCTGTTTTTTTGCCACTGCGATCGCTTGTTTCTCTAAATGATATTGGTAATCCATTTATATGGTTAAAGCATCAAATTATTAACTACGGTTTGTCAGATGAATTTTTTGATGGCAAAGGATTAGAAAAATTATTAAATCAAGGACAATTGTTATTGCTCTGGGATGGGTTAGATGACCTACCAGAAATTTATCACGCAGAAATCACCCAAAAAATATCTAGCTTTAGCGATCTCTATCCTAAGAATCGGGCAGTTATTGCTATGCGCAATCCCATCTATGGACATATTCTTGAATCGTTTTCAACATTGGAAATAGCTCCTTTTGATGAACCCCAAATCACTGCTTTTGCAAATAAATGGTTTCTAGCTACTTGCCCTCAAAACCCGAAAAAAAGTGAAAAGTTTCAACAATTGCTCGCCACAAATCAACCCTTAGCTGAAATTGCCAGTAGCCCTTTATTACTAACCTATCTTTGTACTGTCCTTAACAACTGTGATTCTCTAGCAACAAACTTTTATCAGGAAATCTTAAATCTACTATTGACCAAGTGGGAGAAAACTAAATGTTTGCCTAGTTCATCTAATCGAACGTTATCAACTTCTCAAAAACTAGATTTACTATCTTATGTAGCGATCGTGTCACTTGATCGCCATGGTTATGTATGGCAAAACAATCAACTTGAGGACGACTTTCAGGCTTGTATGGTAGCTAGTCACAACTTATCTAAATTAGAGATCGATCATGATCAGATTTTTCAGATTCTCAAGTGGCGACATAGCTTATTGGTTGAATGTGCTAAAGGCATTTACTCACTCACCCACACGACTCTGCATGACTATCTTGCAGCCTATCGGATTGCCAACAGCAATCCCACTGCTGCCCAAAAGTATTTGCTAGAGAGAATATATCTTAAGCGTTGGCATGGTGTGATTGTAATGACCGTCAGCATTTCCCAACAAGCAGATCGCATGTTGAAAATGATGAAACGCAAAATTGATGAATTGGTAAGTCAAGATCCACAATTGCAGTCATTTTTGACATGGGTTAATCAACAGTCAATTCAAATTCAAACCCCATATAAAGCGGTAACGATTCGGGCTTTGTACTTAGATATTGATTTAGAAAATACGCGATCGCTTGATCGCGCTCGTGCTCTGGACATAGCCCATTCACGCTCCTTGGAGCGGGCTCGCACCAAAGCAATGGGTATAGACAATATGATGGAAACTGAGGTTGACATAGATTACACGATTAATCTAGCTCTAAATCTTGACTTGGCTTTATATTTTGCTAATCACCCTGTTATAGAGCTTGCTTGTGCACTTGAGCCAGATCTCCATAGAGGATTACAGTTTTTACGGCAGAAATTTCCTGATCCTCATAAAAGTCGAGAAAATTTTGCGAAGTGGTGGCAAGCTAAAGGACTAGATTGGTCTAAAAAATTACGAAACTTAATCGTTCAGCACCGTAAAAGTTCGCAAGAATGGCAATTCAGCGAAAACCAGCTTAATTTGTTGCGTACTTATCATGATGCCAATAAGCTTTTGATTGAATGTCTAAATAATGCTGAATATGTCAGCCCATTAGTCAAGAGTCAAATCGAGTCAACATTACTCCTACCTCAAGGCGAGTACAGTATATTGCAGTATTAAACTAAAGAGTAGCGGCGCAAAGCGCCGCTACTCTTTAGTTTATTTTTATGCGCCACTCAAAACCCAAATAAATGAAGGCGGCGCGAAGCGCCGCCTTCATTTATTTGGGTTTTATGTCCTAAGCAAAACTTTCATTGCTATATACTCAAAAGCAGAAACTGCATAAAGTGTAGTTTCTGCTTTTGTAGTTTTGTAATAGCGGTTGCTATACTTTATGCATTGCTTTAAAGAGATACATCCCCTGTGCTAGAAGTTCGCAAAATCTGTAAATCTTATGGAAAAAAGCAAGTTTTACAGAACTTAAGTTTTGCTATCCAGCCTGGAGAAGTCTATGGATTACTTGGCCCGAACGGGGCTGGCAAGACCACTACGATTAGTATTTTGTGTGGTTTGATCCAATCCGATCGCGGTCTTGTCACAATGAACGGTCAAAATGCGTCCAGCTTAACCCGATCGCTAATTGGCGTTGCCCCACAAGAAAATATTTTTTATAAGAGTCTAACTTGTGAAGAGAACTTGCGATTTTTTGGACAGCTCTACGGGCTAAGTAATGAAGCTTGTCGGAAACAAGCTCAATATTGTTTGGATTTAGTGGGGCTAGGCGATCGCGCAAAAAGTATTGCGGATAGTCTCAGTGGTGGAATGCAACGTCGTCTAAGTATGGCGATCGCTCTTGTCCATCAGCCGCAATTAGTCGTACTCGACGAACCAACTACAGGGCTTGATATCGAGGCCCGTTATGAAGTCTGGGAATTGATTCGTAAACTTAGAAGTCAAGACACAGCGATTTTGTTGACTACACACATGCTAGAAGAGGCAGAGCGTCTTTGTCAGCGGATTGGTATTATCAAACAGGGGAGTTTACTCGCTGAAGGGAGCCTCGAAGAACTTCGTAAACATGTCCCTGCTCAAGAAATAGCGATTATTTGCACGCCCACTGAAGATTTAGCGATCGCTAGAGCGATCGACTTGGGCTTTACTTATCGCTACTATGGGCGAGATTTGGCTTTTTGGCTTCCTAGAGTAATGGAACTAAAAGAAATTCTGGAATGTTTTGAAGGTATCGCAATTGACTCGATTATGCGTCAACCCGTACGTCTTGAAAATATCTACGTAGAAGTCACCCAAGGCTCTAAATAATACCAAAACACAAAATGGCTAAGCCATTTTGTGTTTTCACACAGCAATTCTCATTATAAAAATCGGTTTTTTGAAAGCCCGCTTACAGCGGGCTTTCAAAAAACCGATTTTGTTGTTTCCAGTGCCGAAGGCACTGGAAACAACAAAATCAGTTTCATAATGAGAATTGCTGTTTTTTGCAGTAATTACCGATCAAACGAGCCACAAGATAAATTTTGAAAGCGTTGCGAAGCAACGCTTTCAAAATTTATCTTAAGTTTGGATTTTAGCGCAAAGCGCTGTAAAACCCTTGCAGGGTTTGGTTTTTATACCAATTCACGAAAGTGTAGCCATACTTTCGTGAATTGGTATAAAAACAGTAGATTGGGCAATGCCCACCTTACGAATTCAAGCTAAAGGCAATCAACGCCTTTAGCTTGATATGCTTTGAGCATGGATAAAAACCGCCTTAGAAAAAGCCAACAAGTTTTGTTGAATTTGTAAAGAATCTAATGCTACAAGACGATCAAGAGATGTGTAATATGTCGCAGCTAGTTTGGGACGGCTACCAGCTTTGGTTGTCCATAAACCATCGGCTAAACTCGCTCTAATCTCGACCGTTATATGATTATTATCTGGTATCGTAAAGCGATCAGAAATGCCATGAAAAGCCTGAATCTGAGTTTTTGCATCCCCCTTAATCCAAATTGTCGCTACAAGATAGGGACTCACAGCTTGGAGATTGTTATGACTCACGGATCTGGCTGCATAAATATACAGCAATTGCAACCAAGGTAGAGGGTAAATGATTTCTAAAGCACTATAACCACTCGGCTTAGCGTCGATCTCCATTGCTTGGAAATAAGCGATTGTTTGCGCCCATTGCTGACTAAAAGTCTTTGCTACATCAGGATTAAGAAACAAATTACCCCATTCACTATGCTGCCAAGGTTGCATATCCATGAAATGCATATATTCAGCAAACTCATGGGCAAGGCGTTCTTGCTTTTGAGCTACCAAAGCGTATACGTCTTGCCAGCAAAAATATGGCATAGATGAATTCGTATCATCATATGGCTGGAGATAATATTGCTTTGCTAAAACTCCAGCTAACATCTCAGGTTCGATCAGACAATAGCTATTGCTAATCACGGCTATATAAGTCTTCTTAGTCTGGGATTTAGCCAAAATGAATAATGAGTCTAAAGATAGCTTGTTTAGCTGACTTTCCAAGCGATGATCACAGATAATATCAAAATCTTTACATTCCAAAAGCAAGTCAGGCTCAATGCTTGACGCAAAAAAAGGATGACTAACAGATTTAACAAAGGTTGAACTTGGCTTGCCCGATCGCTGTGTTAAAAAGTCAACGAAATCTTGACCTAAGTCTGGAATGTTTTCTAGCAAATATTCCCAAGAAGCAGCAAAACGCTCTTTCTTGTCTAGGTTTGGTGGCAGCAAAAAAATGTTACTCATAGCTGGGCGCTATCTAGCCTTGTTTGATTACATTGTATAGGTTATCTATTGACACATACCTATTGGGGGAGTAACGATTTTTATCTTTCTCCTAAGTTGGGTAGGCATAATTAAAATCCAGATTCAAAATCTATGCCGCCTGCACAGCGGGCGGCATAGATTTTAAGGTTTTATGTTTAATTGTATCTACCTACTTATATAGACATTTACTCTCTTCTCATTCAAGAATTGATGGTGTGGGGCAGCAATTCTCCTTTTAGGATTGGCTGCGCCATCGGCGCAGCCAATCCTAAAAGGAGAATTAATAGGAATGTGTAGACATCAAGATTATCCTCATTTTTAAATTAACCCGAACTGACGTTAAAATAATGTTTTAAAGCATGAACTTTGCAGCTTTGATCGGCAGCTATGGTAGAAGTATTGACTAATGAATCCCAGACACAGATTATTCAGAACAACGCCATTGTGGCGGATGGTTTGAGCAAGACTTATCGTACTGGCTTTTGGTTAAATCAAAAAATTAGTTCTTTACAGGATTTTTCATTAACCATTCGCCAAGGCGAAACCTTTGGTGTGTTAGGACCTAATGGGGCAGGCAAAACCACATTATTAAAGATTTTGTTGGGTATTGTGAAGCCCACATCAGGAACTGGTGAAATTTTAGGATATCCTCTAGGCGATCGCACTGCTAAGCAGTCCATCGGTTATTTACCTGAAAATGCTTATTACTACGACTATTTGACTGGTTGGGAACTGCTCGATTTTATTGGCAGTTTGTTTGGGGTTGCGCCAACATTACGCCGCCAACGCATTGCTGATCTGCTAGATCTTGTTGGTTTGTCACAGTCAGTAGCCCGAAAAAAACAATTGCGCCAATATTCTAAAGGTATGGTGCAAAGAATTGGTGTAGCACAAGCTCTAATCAATGATCCCGAAATTGTGTTTCTTGATGAGCCAATGTCTGGGCTTGATCCTGTTGGGCGATATCAGGTGCGCGAAATTATTTTGATGCTCAAGAATCAGGGTAAAACTGTATTTTTTAACAGCCATATTTTGTCTGATGTGGAGCTGATCTGCGATCGCATTGGCATCCTCAACAAGGGTGAACTAGTGGCGATGGGTACATTAAATGAGTTGCTGGGTACAGAGCAGTCCTATCAGGTCAGTGGGCGCGGTGGCTCTGAGGAAGAGTTGAAACCTTGGTTGGAGCATTTAATTTTCCAGAATGATACTTGGCATGGTCAATTAGCTAAGGATTTGCCTGAGTTTTTGACCTATATTGCTAGTATTGGAGCAAAGGCGATCGCGATCGAGCTAGCCCGCCAAACTCTCGAAGAATTTTTTATCGATCAAATAAAAGCTTCGCGCCATAAAGACTAAGTTCTAGTTCAATTAAGAACTCTTACAGCGCAAAGCAATTGCCATTCTTGTTAGAACATAAAACCCAAATAGCGAGAGGCGGCGCTTTGCGCCGCCTCTCGCTATTTGGGTTTTGATTTGTCTTGATAAAAGTGGCTAAGGCTATATAATGAGAATTGCTGGAATAATCAAAATAGCGATCGCAACATACATGATTTCGCTTATGATAGAAAGGTTGTCAAAAATTTTCTAACTAGAAAATAATCACATTTAATATAGGGATCACGTCATGGCAGTACCCAAGAAGAAAACTTCTAAATCTAAGAGAGATAGCCGCAAAGCAGTATGGAAGAGGAAAGCCGCAGTTCATGCTCAAAAAGCTATTTCTTTAGGTAAGTCCATCCTCTCAGGCAAAAATGATGGTTTTGTCTATCCAATGGCTGAAGAGGCTGAAACAGAAGAGTAATCTTAAAAAAAAAGCGAGCTTAGCTCGCTTTTTTTACTTTAACTCCATTGCGTGGCTAATCGCCATGCTTGATAACCAATTCCGAGTCCAATTAAACAAGGGCTTGTCAATATGCTGATCGCTATCCATAACTTGCGTTGTTTAATCAAAATATCGCCAACAAAGGCGATTGCGGTTAAACCCACCCAAGAAATGATCGCAAACATCATGAGATAGAACTTCAACCGTACTAAAAAAAATAAACCACCAATAACTAGAAAACCACTGATCAAATAGCTCCACTTCATCAGAGCATAGTCAGCAAATGCGGAAATAATTGGAAATAATCCGATGATTACGAAGCCTGCGATCGCTAAATCACGTCGAGCTGGGATGGTTAACAAGACTGAAAGGAAATATCCCATGCAGCTATAGCTAATCAAAATGATTGCTAGCCATAGCCAGAGAAAATGGATTTTTTTGAAGGATAATTTTGGTTTTGGTAACTTAAATTTGGGTAAGTTAAGTCTGGGCAAACTAAGTCTGGGCAAACTAGATCTAGATTGCTCAGACTTATTGGAGATTAGAGTTTTTAATGTATTTGGTTTTGACGGATCAAATTGAGACTGCTCAGAAGCACGTTTTGATTGATCCTCAACAGTTTGTTGATTATCTGAATCATCAGTATCTGCCATAATTTCATCCTTAAAGATAAGGGCTTACAAGGCACGTCTCATCTCTTAAAAACCATTTAATACTAATTCACATAAATGTGAACACTTTTGTGAACTAAAAACCAAACCCTTACAGGGTTTTAAAAACACAAAATGGCTACGCCATTTTGTGTTTTGGTATAAGAATTGTCTAGCTCCCCACAGCCCCGCTTTAAAAAAGGAATTAAGAGGGATTTCTTAGCATTTTTGCTCACCGAAGTTAATTCTTAAATGATTTCTTAGAGAGCATTTTCTGAAGCCACAATCATTGAGCCAACACCACTATTAGTGAAAATTTCCAACAACAGTGAATGGGGGACACGACCATCAACAATATGTGCTGCTTTCACCCCTTGAGCTAGAGATCGCACACAGCACTGTACTTTGGGAATCATGCCACCACTGACGACATTACTATTCATCAATTCTCTCGCCTTGCTGATCGTCAAACTACGGTAGAGAGTGCTGGGATCTTTGTAATCATGCAAAATACCTGCAATGTCGGTAAGCAAGATTAATTTTTCGGCTCCCAAGGCGGCGGCTAGTTCACCAGCAACGGTATCAGCATTGATGTTGTAGGACTGACCTGTCTCATCGGTTGCTACGCTGGACACAACGGGGATATGCCCTGCTTCGAGTAGGGTAGAAAGTAGACCGATATTAATGCCACTAACTTCGCCGACAAAGCCGATCGCATCATTTCCCTGAGGACGAGCCCGAATCAAGTTGCCATCTTTCCCGCACAGTCCCACACCAGAGCCACCAGCAAGATTAATCATTTCGACAATCTGCTTATTGACGCGCCCTACTAAGACCATTTCTACTACTTCCATTGTCTCAGCATCGGTGACACGCAAACCATCGATAAACTGAGGTTTGATGTTGAGCTTCGTTAGCCATGTATTGATTTCTGGCCCACCACCATGAACTAATACGGGGCGCAGTCCCATAAATGACATCGTCACGACATCTCGGATCACGTCCTGTCGCAGGTTTTCTTCTTTCATCGCCGCCCCGCCGTATTTAACGACAATGGTACGCCCTGAAAATTCCTGCATATAAGGCAGGGCTTCACTTAGAACCTGAACGCGATCGCTGTCTGTTAGCATGTAACGCCTCAACTAATCTTAAAAAATACTTTGATTAACCTTACAGCCTCAATTACCCTAATAGATGAGCTAATTAGGGCTTTTATTAATATTTGATGACTTTTGCGAAACCACATACATTATTGAGATGGCGCAAAGCGCCCCTCAATGAGGCTAAACACCTGCGATCGCCATTTCAAAAGCTTGGCAAACTGAGGGAATCGAGAACTTAGCTTGGGCTTGGATATAGGCAGTCTCGACTATTCTCTGAGTAGCTGCGAGATCGCTAAAAATTTCTTGCATAGCATCAGCGAGTAATTGCGGATCATTTGGTGGAATCAGTAAACCTGTAATCCCATTTTCAATAATTTCGCTAGTACCACCACCAATAGTAGCGATCACAGGACGTTTTGATAATTGAGCCTCCACGATTACTCTACCAAAGGGTTCGGGAGCAGTCGAACAATGGGCGATCGCATCACAAGCTTTCATCAATTTAGGAATATCATCACGAAAGCCAAGCCAATGCACGCGCCCTTTTAAACTTTCTTGTTCAGCAATATTTTTTAATTTATCGGTATATTCAGCTTCGCCAAAAAGAGCATCACCAACTAACAACACATGTACATCAGGGATTTTACTAGCGGCTTCCAGCAAAATATGTTGTCCTTTCCAATAAGACAAACGACTAAACATGCCAATCAAATTGCGATCGCGGGGAATCCCTAATTCTTCCCGTAAGTTCTTTTGATTGTCATTAATTTGATCAAATTTTTCGACATTAAATCCGTTATAAACCGTGCGTAGTAATTGTCGTTTACCACCTACGGCAAGAAAAGCTTCTCCCGTAGCTTGGGAGTTAACAATTACTCGCGTGGCAAACCAATTTGCCAAAGTAACCGCAATGCGACGATTAGTTGGGCTAAAAATATCAGAGGTTAAAATATCGTGCAAGTGCCAAACCACAGGCGCACCGCCAAATAATCTGGCGATCGCCGATACCACAAACCCTTTCTGGTTATTGGCATGAATCAAGTCAAAATCTTTGCTTTTTTCTGCTATCAGCTTACCCAATCGCCATAAATCTCCGATGGATTTGAGCGAAGCCAATCCACTTGATACTTTCACATCCGCTAGCGATCGCGATGCTTGCAAAACCTCAACCTTTACGCCTAAATCTTCGAGTCGATTTTTTAAGATGCCATCAGTGAGCAGTAATACTTGACTAGTCTCGCGATAAGCATGGGCAAAGTCGAGTAAACAAAGCTCTCCCCCACCTAAGACTGCGGTATAGCTAACAAACAAAATTTTTTTGTTCATACTTATTTAGACGGAACAATAAATTTAAAACAATAATCTATGAATACATTATTGAGCGATTATATGAAGCTGATCGCTTAATTAATAAATTATTCTGCAAATCTTCTTATATTTAGTTATCTTCAGTTGATCGCTTTATCATGGATAAATCTGCATCTCAGTCTACCTCTAAACCCATACTAAATAGAGGATTTCTAGTGACATTAGGAATTCTCGCAGTAATCGCCGCTATTGCCAGACCCTCAGCACGTTGGGTTAAAGCTCAATATGATACTTATCAAGCTAATAACACTGCTCTAACAGCTAGAGAGAACAAATATAAAGAATTACTCCAGAGCATTGAAGCAAATCAGCCGAATAAATCTGTGAAAACCTTATCAACTAATGGCTCAACAATTTCCGAAAAAATTTTTCAGACAGCTTTATTACCTGACATTTTAGGTAGAAGTAGCCGCTATGAACCCTACACCAGTAACGGCACGCTTGCTTGCGCCCGTATGGTAAATATGGCTATTGATCGCGCTTTGGGCTATCAGGTGGGACAAAATACTCTTTATGTACCTTCTATGGTTGAAGATCTAGACAAGGGTAAGGGCAAACGCGTTGACCAAAATCAATCTATACGCGGCGATATAGCCATTTCCAATGGTACAGACTATGAAAAGGGACTTTGGCATATAGGCATTTGTATGAATGATGGTTGCAGCTTGGTGCTGTCCAACTCTCCTTTTAAATCTGAATTTTCTTGGTTAACAAACTCAAATTTCGACGGAGCTTTTGATCAATTTCCAGGTAAAACCACGTTTTATCGAATTGTCCAGAAATCAGCAAAGGGTCAGTAAGCACATAACATGATTATTTTTTTGTGTCAGTATTTAATAAACTTATAAAAACGTCAAAATTTAGGCTTTGATTTGAGGCAAATCCTGTCTTTAGGATTTCATTTCTGGCAGTTCTAGCTTTTAGATCTTCGGATTTAAAGTTTAGCCAACGGGTATAGCCATCGATCGCCTCAAACCAATATCCAGCTTCAGCATAAATCTTGGCGCGATCGCGAATAGTCAAGGCAAGTTTCAAAGACTTTTGAAGCTTCTCATTAGGTGGAGTATAAACAATCCAGCCGCTTGCCGTAACTTCCTTGGCACGTTTATCCTTTACAGTGATTTGCCAACGATAGGTTTTAGATGGTTGCAAAGAAGCAGCGATCGGTATTTTGAAGCTAGATAAACCGCTAGACATTTTTAGATCAGTTTGAAAAATCGTAATCGATTTATCTCCCTCTGAGGTGGTGAGGCTAAACTTCCCTACAAAAGTATTTTTTGCGTTTACTTTAGACGAATTATTTTCGAGATTATCAATTTCTGATGAAGAAGCTTGAGCATTTTTGTCGTGTAAATGCCAATAAAGCGTAGGTTGTGAAATCGCTGTCCTTGCGCCATCTTCAGGTGTAACCAAGATCAGTAGTGGTAGTTGCTGCTCTCTCAATAGTTGTGGTTGTCTATCGATAGGGGCAGATGAAGCGCCACCTCTAAGCGTTCTGGGGGGAGTGATAGGGACAGCTCTATCAATTTCTAAGTCGGGATTGACAAGTCTTGTACCTCCGCCTGTGCTTGCAGTTTTGGGTAGACCTAAGCCATAGTTAGTTCTAGTTGACTGCGCTAGTAGCCAAGTTTGAGCGATCGCATCTAATCGCAGTAAGTCGCTAGGTACTGCCAAACTCGACAAAGAACAGATCAGGATTGTAAAGGCACTACTGAGATAAGTACGAAAAGTTAGCTTATTAGTTACAGCGGTCAAAGAATTTCTTTGAGGAATAGATACTTTACATCTCATAAATTTCAGAGCTATGCGCGTAAAATGGCTAGTAATACCAAATCACAAAATGGCTACGCCATTTTGTGATTTTAAAACCCTTACAGGGTTTGGTTTTTAACTCTGCTATCCCTTTGACTAAGCGATCGCGCAAAGCATCGTCAAGCTTGGGATTTTGCAAAGCTTCCTCTTGGATGTCGGCTAACCATTGTGCGATCGGGACATGGCTAACGGCGGCGTATAGCCCCATATTGGTAAGGATTGCAAGGTAAAAGCCTTTGAAATCTTCTGGGTCACCGTAGTCATAGAAGCCATCCATTAGCTCTAGTTTTTCAGGGGTGTATTCGAGGTATTGATCGAGGGTGATTGGAGTGCGATCGAGTTGGGGTTGGGGGAGTGGTAGTTGAGGCATGAAGGATTCAATAAAATATTAATTTCAATTAGATTGACAAGGTTTTGAACTTACAAGTTCTGATAGTTTCCAAGTAGTTCCATCTTCTTTTTCCAACTTAAATATCTCACCTTACGCAGATAGAAAATCCAGAGATTTGATTTAGATAAAAGAGTCTGAGAATGTATACTGAAACAAAGTTTGAACGTAATTGCTTCATCGAAACTAAACCAAGAGTAGCA
>JBIKYZ010000393.1:0-4007 GCA_044354985.1 Pseudanabaena sp.
TCTCAAACTTAATTCTAAGCTCAATCACTTCGCTCTCAAATCCAAATTATATATCAAGGCTTTGCAGCAATCTCACTTGGAATGGCAGTCTCTGAAACCTTTTTAGGCTTCTGCGTAACATGAGATCTCAAGATAGCTGCTGGACATTTTCTGCATCACTTGTCGGGTGTGAAAGGCGTATCTAACGAGATCTCGATTAAACCTAAATTGTCGGTAACGGAAGTCGCCACAGACATTAAATCAGCTTTCAAGCGTAGTGCTATGCTCGATGCCAATAAGATCCAAACCGATGTTGTTGGCAGCAAGGTGACACTAAAAGGTAAGGTTCGCAACTATGCCGAGCTGGAAGAAGCCGAACGAGCGGTTTGGGCTGCATCGGGTGTACTAACAGTTGATAATCAGCTATCTGTGCAGTGGTTTGGGTACGATGCTTAGAACGGAATGAGATAAATGGCGCTTCGCGCCATTTATCTCATTCAACGGTTTTAGAAAAACTCGCTTAATAATCAATCAGGAAATGACAATGAGTACTACAGTTGACAACTTCACGAAAAAGCTTCATGACAATTTGGAGGCGGTTGAAGATCGAGTAAAATCGCTAAGAGACAGCCTTCAATCTGTGCCGAAAAAGACTCAACATGAGATTCAATCTAAACTTGATGAGGCGAAAGCAACACTAAACTCCAAGAAACATGAATTCGATGAATACCGAGCCAAGCTCAAAACTCAATTTGAGGAAAAGGAATCTGAGTTGAAGTCGGATGTCGAGGAATGGAAGTCGAGTCGGAAGGTAAAAAAGCTCGAACATCGGGCTGAAAAGGCTGAAGACTATGCCGTTACTGCGATCGCTTTGTCTGTAGCGACGATAGAAGAAGCTGAAGAAGCAACTTTGTCAGCGATCGCTGCCAGACTAGATGCCGAGACTGCTTCAAAGACATAGTCTATAGCGATTTTCTGTTGAGTTTGGCTCAAAAAATGTACGAGAAATTTAAAAATTTCTCGTACATTTTTTTTGTTTTGAGGCTTCGGTATAGAGAGCATTTGAAAATTGCAATAAGCTAAACAGCGCGAAGCGCTGTTTAGCTTATTGCGTAAAGATTTTCTTTGTATTCATGCAATCAATTTAGTTTATACGTTACTTAATCACGATATCAATCATTGAAATGTGATGCTAGGTATTGTAAATAGATCATGCATAACGTTAAGAGAAATAAATGACCACACTTCTCTCTGTTCAAAAAACTGACACTGATCTCAAGACTGATGTGCTTGCTGAACTCAAATATGAGCCGAGTGTCAAGGTCACAGACGTTGGTGTTTTAGTCAAAGATGGAACGGTGACTCTCAATGGCTATGCAACAAGCTCTAACGAGAAATGGCAAGCTGTGCAAGCGACTAGACGGGTTGCTGGGGTAAAGGCGATCGCGGATAACATCATAGTTAATTTGCCAAGTTCTTCGCTTCATACAGATGGAGACATCGCTACGGCAGCTGCGCACCACATCGACTGGTTCACATCAATTCCGAGGGGAACCATTAAGGTAACGGTTAGTGATGCTTGGGTCACACTTGAAGGTGAAGTCGAGTGGCAATACCTAAAGACTTCTGCTGAAAACTACCTGTATAACCTTTTGGGAGTTAAAGGAGTGTCTAATCTGATCACGGTCAAGTCAAGATTGAAGGCAACTGACATTAACAATGACATTAGATCTGCCTTCAAACGCAATGCGCTGTTAGATGCTAACAAAATCCGTGTGGAAACTACTGGAAACAAAGTAACGCTTCATGGCAAGGTTCGGAACTATGCCGAGCTAGACGAAGCCAAACGAGTTGCTTGGGGCGCACCAGGAGTGCATTCTGTGGACAATCAGCTCAAGGTGGAATGGTATAGATATGAATCGTAATGCTAGGGGCAGCGCAAAGCTCTACCCCTAACCCTAAAATCCTTAGCACTACCGAATAGAATAACCTAGTCGAGAGAGATTCAACATGAGCATTACTGAATACGACGATACTGACGAGCAAGTTATTGGTTCTCAATGGATGACAGCGATCGCGATCGTGATGATCGTGTTGGGTATTATTGCGATCGTATTTCCCTTCTTCGCTACCATCGCTTCAACCGTTCTATTCGGGTTCTTATTTATCCTTGCTGGAATTTCCCAAATCGCTTATGCCTTTCAATCTAGAGGTGCAGGTCAATTCCTCTGGAAAACAATTCTAGGGCTGTTGTATCTCCTGTCTGGAATTTTCGTCATGTTAAATCCGCGTGAAGGAGCAATTGCTTTTACGATAGTGCTTGGCATTACCATCTTCTTGCAAGGCATCATTCAGGTATCGCTAGCTTTTCAAATGCGTTGGATCTCTTTTAATTGGGGATGGATGCTTACGAGTGGACTCGTGGGTATCATTTTCGGTATTTTTATTTGGTCTAGTTCTCCGCTTCATGCCGTTTGGTTCATTGGCACTCTAATTGGAATTAATCTTTTATTTGATGGAATTTGGATGTTAACTCTATATTCAGGCGAGAAGATTACTATTTCACATGATACATGAGTAAGAAGGCTATATTTTGTCACAAGGAGAATAAACATGTCTAATGTATTAGACGGGATATCAGAATTTCCGCAACGATTAATAGCTTCTGAACCTCTCCCAACCTTAATTTTAGGTGGTGGTTTTACGGGCTTGTTCACAGCATTACATTTGAGCCGTCAGCATTATACAACTCCCACAATTCTAATCGATCGCGAATGGAATTTTATTTTTAAACCGCTATTGTATGAGTTTCTCAGTGGCGAGATGAACATGCAATTTATCCGTCATCGTTATGACGCTCTTTTACATAAAAGTGGCATTGCCTTCATTCGTGATGAGGTGCAATCGATTGACCTACAACAGCGACAGGTTTGCTTAGCCTCTGGCTTACATTACACCTATAGCAATTTAGTCTTGTCCCTCGGTGGTGTATCGGGTTACTTTGGAGTTGCGGGAGCTAGTGCAAATGCTTTAGCCTTTCGTACCAGTGACGATGCGATCGCTTTAGCTTGGAAACTAAGAGATTGTTTGCAACGAGCTACCCAAACTTCAGAACCACAGCAGAAAAAGACCTTATTAACCATTGCCATCCTCGGCGCTGGCAGCTCTGGCGTGGAGCTAGCTGCAACGCTTGCTGACTTATTGCCAGTCTGGTACAGTCCCTTGGGCGGAGATATTGCCGATATTCGGATAGTCGTCATTCAACGGGGTAAACAGATTCTCAAAGGTGACAGCGATCGCCTACGTCAGACTGCTGAAGAAGCCCTGCAAAAACGTACTATATCCGTGGAGGTAATGCTAGAAACTGCGGTAATTGAAATTCGTCCCAATATAGTCGTGCTAAAACGAAAAGATCAAATTGAAGAACTCGCTGCGACGACAATTATTTGGACTACGGGAATCGCCACAAATCCTCTCATCGACTCCTTATCTATTCCTGAAGGCGGTCGAGATGAAAAGGGACGACTCAAACTAACCGACACTTTACAACTTCTCGATTTCCCAGAAGTATTTGCGGGCGGTGACTGCACCGTAATGGAGCATCCTTTACCCGCAACCGCACAGGTGGCTTATCAGCAGGGAGTTGCGATCGCCCATAATTTGCAAGCGCTTTCTGAATGTCACTCTCCGACTGCGGTTAAGGTTGGGATGCGAGGAACGCTGATGAAATTAGGATTGAAGGAAAGTGTTGCCGAACTCTTCGATCGCTATGAAGTGAAAGGTCATCTCGGTCATTTAATTCGTCAAGCTGCTTACATTGAGTTGCTGCCTACGCCAGCCAAAAACTTTAAGGGAACGCTTGCATGGATATCTGATGAGATTTTCCAGAGATGCTCTGGAATATAACTTTTTGGCTCATCTAGGTAAATAGGTGGAAGGAGGCATAAGAAGACGACGAAGGAAATCAAAATCAATCCAGCTAAGATTGTATGCCCACTCAAACATGGCTACATATAGATACAAATACT
>JBIKYZ010000392.1:0-4007 GCA_044354985.1 Pseudanabaena sp.
TATTTCCCACTCTTTGCTTGATAAATCGGTATTATAGGGTTGGCGCATCTTGACTGGTTGATACTAGACTTCATCAGTATTTATACCTGTTTTGGTGCGCCCTTGCATTCTTAAATGCTTTCTAAGACAATTCGCAATAGCATAGTTGCTGGAAGTATACTCTTTTCAGCAGTAATCTCCGTGTTATTTGCGATTTATACCAGCCGTGCGATTGCGCGGGAACAAGCGGCTATCACCCAACAATTGCGCGATCAACTAACTGAGAAAGAGCAAGCCGAACGACAACTACGTGAAAGTGAGCAGCGCTATGTCAACTTAAATGCCGTAGCTCCTGTCGGAATATTTCGCACTGATGCTGAGGGCAACAGTGTATATATTAACCAACGTTGCTGTGAGATGCTTGGCTTGCCACCAGAAGGAACTACTGGAACATCTTGGCAGCAAGCATTACACCCCGAAGATCGTGAGTACGTTATTGCCGAGCAAATTCGCACACGCCGCGAAAATATACCATTTAAATTAGAGTATCGAATTCTGAGACCTGATAGTTCCGTAATTTGGGTATTGGGAAACGCTGTCGTCGAGCAAGACACCAATGGGCAAATCATCGGCTATGTTGGGACAATCACAGACATTAGCGATCGCAAGCGATCAGAAGAATCGTTACAAAAAAGTGAAGCCCATTCAAGAGCCTTAGTTAGCGCAATGCCCGACATAATTTTTCGGATGAGCCAAGAAGGTGTTTATCTGGAATTTCTTGCTTCTCCAAATTTTAACGTTGTGGGTAATCTCTCAGAAATTGTGGGAACCAATATATTAGATATTTTGCCGCCCCAAGCTTCACAACAACGAATTAAATCAGTTCAACAGGTGCTTCAAACTGGTTCTATCCAAGTATACGAACAAGAGCTTGAGATTGATGGCATACACCAAATCGAAGAAGTCCGACTTGTGCCTTATAGCGAAACTGAAGTTTTAGGATTGGTGCGAAATATCAGCGATCGCAAACAAGCAGAACAGGCTTTAGCAAAGAGCGAAGCTCAGAGCCGCGCCATATTATCAGCGATTCCTGATTTGATGTTTCGGGTGGGAACAGATGGCGTTTATCGCGAAGTCATTACTCAGTTTCAAGATTTCGCTCTCTTTCCACTAGAGTTCAATCTTGTTGGACAGTCAATGACCGAGCTTTTACCTACAGAGCTAGCCGATTGCCAATTTCATTATTTGCGTAGAGCGATCAAGACTGGCAAGTTACAAATCTACGAGCAAAATATCCAAATAGGAGATAGCTTTCAGGATGAAGAAGTTAGAGTGATTAAGAGTGGTGAAGATGAAGCTTTGTTTATGATTCGAGACATTAGCGATCGCAAACAATCTGAACTCGCTCTACAAAATCTAATTGCAGGGACAGCCGCAACCACTGGACAAGACTTCTTCCCTGCACTAGTGACTCATATTGCCAAGGCTCTTAATACTTCTCACGCTCTAGTTACTGAACTGATTGATGATGAGTTAAACTCCCTAGCTTTTTGGGCAAATGGAGAACTTCAACCAGCTTTTTCTTTTAATATTGCAAACACCCCCTGCGAAAAAGCATTACAACAAGGACAGTTTTATTGTGATAGCTCTGTTCAGCAGATGTTTCCTCAACATCTAGCTCTAGTTAACATGCAGGTATACAGCTATCTTGGTATTTCCTTAAAAGATAGCAATGGCAAGGCGATCGGTAATCTTAGTATTCTAGATAAAAAAACAATTCAAAATCCACAACGAGCAGAACAAGTCCTAAAGGTATTCGCCGCCCGCGCTACCGCTGAGTTGGAACGTCAACGGACTAACAACATGCTAGTACAACTCAATCAAGAGATAGAATCAAAGGTACAAAAACGCACTTTGGAACTTCAAAAACTATCAGAGCGCCTCACTTTGTCGCTGAGATCTGGAGCGATCGGATGTTGGGAATGGAATATTGCAGAGCAAAAATTGTTTTGGGATGAGCGAATGTATGAACTGTATGGAGTCACACAAGACAATGATTTTCAACTCAAGTATGAATCTTGGGCAGCCATGCTCCATCCTGACGACCTCGTAGCTACTAGAGAAATGGGAGAGCGAACTCTCTTAGGAGAAATAGACATGGACAATGAATTTCGGATCTTCCATCGCGATCGCAGTGTCCACTTTATAAAAAACTATGGAACTTTGGTTCGAGATACGAAGGGGCATCCCCAGAGCTTGATTGGTATTAATTTTGATATTAGCGATCGCAAACAAGCCGAGGCGAAACTACAACACACAAATCAAGAGCTAATCCGTGCAACCAAACTCAAGGACGAATTTTTGGCTAACATGAGTCATGAACTTCGTACTCCGCTTAACGCCATTCTCGGCATGACTGAGGCTTTGCAAGAGCAAATTTATGGCGACATCAACGATCGCCAAATTCAAGCCTTACAAACTGTAGAAAAAAGTGGCAACCATTTACTTGAATTAATCAATGATATTCTCAACCTTGCAAAAATTGAGTCAGGACAAGTTGAACTAAATTATTCATCGGCATCAATCAGTTTTCTCTGCGAATCCAGTCTGAACTTTATTAAGCAACAAGCAATGAAGAAACAGATTCAGATCGATATGCATCTGCAACCAAATCTCCCTGAGATGCAGTTAGATGAACGGCGGATCAAACAGGTATTAATTAATATTCTCAATAATGCCGTTAAATTCACCGCCAATGGAGGACGCATTAAACTAGAAGCCACTAAGCTTTCTCATGTCTCTGAGCATACTCAAGAGCATACCCAAGACTATTTACAAATATCGATAACCGATACAGGCATCGGCATCTCACCAGAAAATATCCAGAAACTATTCAAACCCTTTATCCAAATTGATAGCGCTTTAAATCGAAAATACGAAGGAACAGGCTTAGGCTTAGCATTAGCAAAACAAATCATCGAGCTTCATGGGGGCACAATCGGAATAACCAGTGAAATAGGTGTCGGCAGTTGCTTCACCATAGAGTTGCCGATCAACCACATCGAACCTCCCCCGCCACAAGAACCTCAGTCTTCATCTAATCTTGAGTCGCATTCAGAACTGAAGCAACTATCGGTATCTACAGCACCACTAATTTTGTTGGCAGAAGATAATGAAGCTAATATCAGTACAGTAACGAGCTATCTTGAAGCCAAAGCATATCGCCTTCTCATCGCCATGAATGGACAAGAGGCGATCGACCTAGCCAAGAGTGCTCAACCAAATCTAATTTTAATGGATATCCAAATGCCCGTCATAGACGGATTAGAAGCGATCAAGCAAATTCGCCTCGATCCAAACTTGGTTGATATTCCAATTATTGCACTGACGGCTTTGGCGATGGAAAGCGATCGCGAAAGTTGCATAGCTGCTGGGGCGGATGAATATATTACTAAGCCAATCAAGCTAAAAGCTCTATCTCAGATGATTCAGTCCTATATAGATTCATAAAAAAAGATTTAAGCCTTATGACATCTACCCCTGACTCAAAAGATCCTGTATCGGCGATCGCGCACAATCCTCAAATTGCGCCAGATCAGAATTCTGTACCATTAAGCGATCGTGGACAAGTCGACAATCTGCTCCTAACCCTTTTGGAGGCAACAGCATCCGTCACAGGAGAAAAATTTTTTCCAGCCTTTGTACAACATCTCGCTACAACTCTGGGCTGTACCCATGCCATGATCTCTCAATTAAAGGATAGACAATTACAAACCCGTGCCTTTTGGTCAAGAAATCTGCTTCAGCCAAATTTGAGTTATGACATAAAAAATACTCCCTGTGAAATAGTCTTAGCAGACGGAATCTATGCTCAATCAACCGATTTGCAAAAGACCTTTCCTAATAACTCATGTTACGCAGAAGCCTAAAAAGGTTTCAGAGACTGCCATTCCAAGTGAGATTGCTGCAAAGCCTTGATATATAATTTGGATTTGAGAGCGAAGTGATTGAGCTTAGAATTAAGTTTG
>JBIKYZ010000394.1:0-4001 GCA_044354985.1 Pseudanabaena sp.
TCGCTTAGCGAAATATAAAACTTCACCATCTCTGATTCAATCTCTTCGCAATAGTACATAATTAAGCCTTCTTTTCTTATTTATTCTATCCTCATTTGCACAAGTTATTTAATTCTCATTCCTAAGTTGTTTTTAGAATCTTTGGAAGAATTCATTTTAAACAAAAGAATTGATCATATTTATAAAGATCCGATTCATTTCTTAGGTGGAGGTGGCGAAAAGGAAAAATTCATCTGTGAAATCTTTAAAGTTGAAGATGATCTAGTTAAAAATATTGAGGCATTGATTGAGAGGTTTAATGGTAAGCGCTCCTACTAAAGCCTTTTTTAAGAAAATACCTTTAACGACTAATTTTAAGGCAAGTACCACTAACTACAGATTGAGGGCATAGCATTCCCAAATCAAGGCATTCTGTAAATGCATAAATCTTTGTAGGAATGCTACGCCCGTATGTTTTTACTTTTGCTAGAATTACTACCAAAATAAACTCTTTTCCCTAATCATGATCGATCGCCTCGAACTCCCACTTGCCAAAGCACAATATCTGCTTAGCTATAGCGGCGAACAAGGCAAAGGCGGCGATAAAAGTCGATTTTGGCAAAACGTGATGGGATATGACAGTGCCGAATCAATCCGTGAGACAATTTTGCAAAAAATTACACCACAAGACCTAGTATTTCAGCGTCAAGATGCTTATGGAGATAGATATACAGCAATAGTTTTGTTAACTGATCGCCGTGAGCAATCAAGGGAAATCCTCACCGCTTGGATTGTGCTGAAAGGCGAAAACATTGCTAGATTTGTAACAGCAGTACCACAACGCAGCAGGAGGCAAAAACATGAGTAAATTTCAAATGTTTGATTCCGTCACCTTAAATCAAGACATTCAGCTTCACTCTGGTGGAATTGCCCCACAAGGGACTGATGGTGCGATCGTGGAAATATTTAAAGATGGCGAAGCCTACCTAGTCGAACTATTTGGTGGATGGCTAAAGTTCACCACTGAAGGCGATATGATCGAAACATCTCAAGACGATCCCGAAGCATTTCGTGACACTCTAGATGTAGAAACACTTTACCCTCATCAAATAAATGCAATAAATGCTCATCAACAAAGTGATAAACAGAAAGTAAAGCAACAACTTTTAGAATTACTAGAACTACTTCCAGAAGAATCAATACTGCAAGTTAAAGAGTTCACAGAATTTCTTTGTTACAAGCAAAAAGCTACATCAACATCATCTAAAACCGATCGTCCAAAAGTTTCCACATGAAACAAGATCGCCGATCGCACATCATTGAGAGCCTCTTCATAGGAATCTCCCTCACCAACCACAACCCCTTGAATACCTAGAGGATAAGCCACATAACCCTCTGGATGCTTTTCCACCACAATTTTGATATGCTTCATGATTAATTGAGATATCTATAATAATACTAGCCTTTTTGTTTGCTGGACAAGCACTCATCAAGCAGCACTTTCATAATCATGTGCCAAATAATATTTGATTGATAGATTTAAAAACTTCACTACTTTCTCTTTCTGCACAGTTGGGAAGTCATCTAAAAATTCTTCCAGAGAGTCTCCTGCTTCAAGATAATCAATCAAATTCTTTACAGGAACTCTAGTTCCGTTAAATACAGGTATTCCAGAGAGAATTTCAGGATCTCTTACAATTAATTGATTTTCCATTTTGTTGCCTCAATGTTAGATCTCTCATAACCTAGATCATACAATGAAAATATGAAATCATGAATATTGTGACTGTTTGGGATTTATTTCTTAGCGATCGCCTTTTTCGTGGAGAGATTTGCGATCGCGCTATAAATACCAAACTTCTACGACTAATTTTTTTTGCTAAAATAGTTATTCACAACAAATTCTTATCTTGGTTAAACTCATGATTAGTCGAGAAATCTTAAAAACAGCTATTGACACCATAGACGACACCCAACTAGAAATATTGCATCGCATCATCTTAGCATTCAGTAAACCCATTCCCAATCCTGTAAATCTCACCCTTTCAGAAAATATTAATCCACTCAAAGGCAGCATCGTATTTGAGAACGATATCATTGCTCCAATAGATTTGTTATGGGAAGCCGAGCAATGATTATCCTCGATACCCATGCTTGGCTTTGGTGGATGAATGAGTCTAATAAACTTTCTATTAATGCACTTGAAGCCATTAATAGCGCCGACTTGATTGGCATTCCTGCGATTAGTTGTTGGGAAGTCGCCATGCTTGTTGAAAAATCAAGAATTGGTCTATCAATGGATGTGCAAATATGGCTAGACTTAGCCCTCCAACATCAGAATGTTCAATTATTACCCCTTACCCCAGAAATTGCAGTCCGTTCCACTCGATTGCCTAGAGGATTTCATGGCGATCCAAGCGATCGCTTAATCGTAGCAAGTAGCCTAGTTCACAAAGCTCCATTAGTCACTAAAGATGAAAAAATACAGCAATGTAACTATTTACAGGTGATTTGGTAGTTCTAAAAACTTCACTACTTTTTCTTTCTGCACAGTTGGAAAGTCATCTAAAAAATCTTCCAGTGAGTCTCCTGCTTCAAGATAATCAACCAAGTTCTTTACAGGAACTCTAGTTCCCTTAAATACATGTATTCCAGAGAGAATTTCAGGATCGCTTACAATTAATTGATTTTCCATTTTGTTACCTCAATGTTATATCTCTCATAATTTAGATCTTACAACGAAAACATGAAATCATAAATTTTATGTTTTTTTAGGATTTATTTCTTAGTGATCGCCTTTTTCTTGGAGAGATTTGAGATCGCTAAATAACTTAGCCCTATCTTCGCGCAACCCATTCCCAATATAAAATTTTAGCAACGCATCTATCGTCATATCTCGACTTGCCGCAACCTCCTCAAATACAAAATCTAAAAAACTTTAGGGGCTGCGATCGCGTTAACATGAAAAAAGCCAAGTTTAGAAAAACAAGTTAGAAATTAATTTATGTCGAATATTTGGGAGTTAGATTTTTATTCCCGTCCTGTACTGGATTCTAATAATAAAAAGGTTTGGGAGTTGCTAATCTGCGATCGCGAACGCCAGTTTGAATGGGTGCGCGAATGTCCACCAACAGAAGTGAACTCCGAATGGCTAGCTAAACAACTTACCGACTGCGTAACCACGACGGGGCAAAACCCCATTAAAATCCGTTTCTTTCGTCCCAGCATGACCAATATCATTATGCGCGGCTGCAAGCTTGCAGGGATCACGGGGCAAGCATCTCGGCGCGTATTTACGATGTCAGGGTGGCTAGCTGAGAGAATGGCGAGTATATACCCAAATCGTGATGGCTTTCAAGCTGTTGATCCTAATCCTTTGCCCTTGAAAGTATTGGCTGCCCAAGATCCTAAACCCGTCCCTGATGCTCTGATGGGTGAGCGCTGGATATCGGTATCGCTGAAAGCAGGTGATTTTGCAGATGCGAAAGAATGGTCAATGGATTTTAGTGAACTTCTCGATATTAGTAGCCTTGATCCCGAAACTATTATTTCAGGGATGATTATTATTTCTGCAAGAGCGACGGCTTTGGCGGCTTGGATGTCGGGAGTTGATCCTGTATTCGTCAAGTTTGAGCGCAATCTATTAGGCGATCGCACACAGATGCAACTGGAAGCAAGTGCTGATGCTAGATGGGTTTTGGCTAACTTGCAAGCACCAAAAGATAAAGAGGCGATCGCACAGGGAGCAGCATTTGAGAAAGCCAAACAAAGTTCTCAAGGTTTTCATTTCTTAGCTGTACAAACTAGCCCTGAAGAAGAGCATTTTGCAGGGTTTTGGATGTTGAAAGAAGTTATGTAAATTAGTCTATTTATCCGAAATAGCAGTATTTTCTACGAGCTAAGGAATGAAAAATAAATAACTTATGCATTTTGAGGAATGGCTCTATAGTTCCATTTAGGAAGATATTCATCAAAAACAATAGGTAGATTTTCTTTGAAACCATCCATAACCTTTCTACCCT
>JBIKYZ010000015.1:0-40195 GCA_044354985.1 Pseudanabaena sp.
ACTCCAAATAACCGTTTAAATTCTGTCGCTGATAGATTTTGACTGGCTTCGTATTTCATCGCTTAATTTGAGTTCTGATAAAAAGCTTATAAATCTAACATGTTTTTGGTTCTGCAAGAGGTCTAATCTTCTAAAGCCGCAACAATTACAAATTTTGCCTTGGACATGAGATTGCACCGATCGCGATCGCTAACATGGCCAAGAAATTGAATGTTGGGACGAGCTCTTGTCTGTAATTGTTTCGTTTCGGGACCTTCTCCCGTGATGATGAGAGGCAGATCTAGACTATTAAAGGCTTCGACAATTATATCAAGACGTTTATAACTAAGATGTCGCGAGGAGACCAGACAGTAATCGTCTTTTTGATCGGAAAAGGTAAATCTACAATCATCGATGGGATAATTTATAACTACAGCATCTTTGTTGTAGGTTTCTCGAATTCGTTTGGCAACTGTGGTGGAATTAGCGATGTAATAATCGGGTGATTGCGCGTAAAAGATATCTTGTTGACGCATTCTCTGGAAGACTACCTCAATTAGAGGCTTCAAAAAGCGGTATGCACCATATTCTCTCAAGTAAGTATTGGTGTCCCATAGGAAACGGGTAATGTTGTGGCAAAAGCAAATATGCACCGCATCAGAGCGCTTTTGTATTCCTTTAGCAAAACTTGCACTACTGCTAAGAATCAAATCATATTGCTGAAGATCAAGCGATTTAAATGCGCTATAGTAAAAAGGCGCAAATAGGCGAAAGTATTTACGATTTATAGGAATATTTTGTAAAAATGTAGTGTGAACTGGGCGATCACCTAAATCAATGGTATTTTGGCGATCATATATAGAGGTATACAGATCTGCATCTGGGAAATGCTTGCACAAAAGTTCAAAAACCCTTTCAGCTCCACCACGTTGCGTAAGATAGTCATGAACTAAAGCTATTTTCATTTGATTTTAATGGGTCTGACTAGGGTTACTAATTTGAAAAAGCTATATTCCCACAGTTCTCGTTATAAAAATTGTTTTTGATGAAAGTCAGTCTGTGGAAGACTTTTATCAAAAACAATTTTTGTTTATGTATCACAGTAAGTGTGGCACATCCCAAAATTGGTTTCATAATTTAAGAGTCGATAGCAATTTCATAAGCAATTTCATAACAAAATACAACAAAGCATAAAACTTCTTAGAATGACAAGAGTAAAACGTCTTAGAATGACAAGTGTGAAGTTATATAAAAGTTATATTTATATCTTTAAGGCGCATCTATGACGGCTGATGAGGCGGTGACATTTATAGAGTTGTCGTTAAAAGAGCGCAGTCTGTCTCGAGTTGAGCAGTCTGTCTTTCTTGGGGTATGGCAGGGTTTGTCTTATTCTGAGATTGCGAAGCAGACAGGCTATGATGCTGGTTACATCAAGCTAGTCAGCCATAAGCTTTGGCATTTATTAACGGAGACTTTTGGCGAAAAAGTAACCAAAAGTACGGTACAAAATGTAATTCGCCGTCAAATCCAAAAGAAGCTAGCTGATTCTCCCACGACTATCCCCAATTTACAGGGTTCGGCAAGCAGCTATCAAGACTGGGGCGAGGTAGTCGATGTCACTTTTTTTTATGGTCGTAAATCCGAGTTAGAAATCCTCGATAAATGGATTGATCGTGATCGCTGTCGGTTGATAGCACTTTTGGGCATGGGTGGATTAGGTAAAACTGCGCTGTCTGTTAAGTTAGCTCAACAGTTGCAAGAGAAATTTGATTTTGTGGTATGGCGATCGCTAAATAATGCCAAAACACCCAGCGAAATGTTGGTGGCTGTAATCCACTTCTTGTCACACCAGCGAGAAACCCCTGACACAACTGATACCAATGCCTTGATTTCGCGATTAATGGAATACTTGCAGCGTTATCGTTGTTTGCTAGTGTTAGACAATTTTGAATCAGTCCTGAGAGATGAGGCGCAAGCAGGAGTATATCGTAAGGATTATGAAGGTTATGGCTCTCTGCTTAGAAGGATTGGGGAGGTCTCCCATCGCAGTTGCGTGGTGATTACTAGCCGCGAAATGCCTGAAGAAGTCGCAACTTTAGAGGGAGATATTTTGCCCGTGAGAGCATTGCTACTGACTGGACTAGATGAATCTGCTGCAGAACATGTCCTCGAGGCTAAGGGGGTTAAGGCTATGGCAGATGATTTACACCGTTTAGTGGACTGGTATCGTGGTAACCCCTTGGCGCTGAAGATCGCTGCAACTTCGATCAAAGATCTTTATTCGGGTAGTATTAATCGATTCTTGGAACAAAAGACGATTATTTTTAGTGGTATTGCCAATTTGATCGAGCAGCAATATCAGAGACTGACTGCACATGAGAAGCAAATTATGATCTGGCTAGCAATTAATCGCGAGCCTGTCCAGCCAAATGAACTGCGCTCTGATATTGTGCCAATGATTGAGCAAAATTATCTGATGATGTCGCTGCGATCGCTCAAGAGGCGATCTCTAGTCGAACATTCAGCCGCAGGTTTTACTCAGCAGCCTGTAGTTATGGAGTTTGTCACTAACTTCCTGGTCGATCAAATTTACCAAGAAATTACTCAAGAGCATCCTCTTGGGGCTTTACCAAGCATCCAATTAAAGCTGAATAGGCAACTTTTCTATCTCCGTCACTATGCTTTGATCAAAGCAACCACTAAGGACTATATTCGCCAAAGTCAAATTCGTCTGATTTTAGAACCACTGGCTACCAAGCTCTTAGGACGTTTGGGTAGTAAGCAAATGGTGGCTAAAGAACTTTTGCTGAACCTTCAAGAGCTACGCAGGCGCGAACTACGTCCTGAAGGTGAACATAAATCAACTTTTGGCTATGGTGGAGGCAATATAATTAATTTGTTATGTCATCTTGGCATTGATTTGACAGGAATTGACTTCTCTTATTTAGCCATTCGTCAGGCTTATTTGTCGGAAGTCAAATTACATCGAGTTAACTTTTCTCAAACTGCTGTCATTAAATCTGTATTTGCGGAGGTAATTGGTGGTGTTCTGTCGGTAGCTTTCAGCGCTAATGGCAAATTATTAGCGATCGGTGACACTAAAGGCGATATTCATCTTTGGCAAGTTAGCGATGGTAAGCCAATCCTCACTTATAGAGGTCATAAAGGATGGGTTGTTTCTGTAGCTTTCAACCCAGAAGGAACAGTTTTAGCTAGTAGTAGTGTCGATCAATCGATTAAGTTATGGGATGTCTCTACAGGCGATTGCCTAAATACGCTGCAAGGATATATTGGTGCAGTTATGTCAGTTGCCTTCAGTCCCGATGGCATAACTTTAGCTAGTGGGCACGCCGATCGCACAGTAAGACTATGGAGATCGGGACGAGCTATTAAGATTTTGCATGGTCACGAAGATATTGTCGAAGCTGTTGCTTTTAGCTCAAAAGGAAATTTACTGGCAAGTAGCAGTGATGATTGCACTGTAAGACTATGGGACATAGATACTGCTGAATGTGTACGCATATTTGAAGGACATGAAGATATCGTCTGGTCGATCGCCTTTAGTCATAACGGCAATGTATTAGCTAGTGGTAGTGAAGACAAAACGACTCGACTATGGAATGTGGAAACGGGTAATTGCATAAAGACTTTGATAGGGCATACCCACACTGTGTTTGCGGTTAGTTTTAGCCATGATGGTTCAACCCTCGCGACAGGAAGCGGCGATCGCACAATCCGTCTTTGGGATCTGAAGACAGCCCAATGCTTTAAAACCTTAACAGGTCATAACCATTGGGTACGTTCAGTTGCTTTTCATCCTGAGCGCTTAGTTCTTGCAAGCAGTAGCGGCGATGAAATGGTTAAGCTTTGGGAAATCGATACAGGTTTCTGTATGCGGACTTTTCAAGGTCATACAGGACGGTCATGGACAGTCAAAAGCGGAAATCAGAGCGATGACGATACCGATACATTAAGCAATATTTCTAACGAGCATCTCCTTAATCTTTGGGAAGTCACCTCAGGAAAGCAGTTTCGGATTTTGCAAGGTTATACCAATGCAGTGCGCTCAGTTGTTTTTAACTTAGAGCATAGCCTGTTAGCTAGTGGTGGTGATGACTCAATTATTCGTCTTTGGGATATCCAATCAGGTCAATGCATTCGGGCTTTGCATGGTCATGCTGGACATGTTTGGCAAGTTGCCTTTAGTCCTCTCGGCACATTGCTAGCAAGTTGCGCGGAAGACTGCACGATCAAGTTATGGGATGTTAGCAGTGGAAATTGTCTAACCACAATTTCTGAACATCCAGATTTAGCTAAGACTTTAGTATTTAGCCATGATGGTAAATTGCTGGCGACTGGAGAAACTAGCCGAGTAATTAAACTCCGAGATATTGTCACTGGTGAATGTTTACTGATTTTAGAGGGGCATACATCGGCAATCTTGGCGATCGCCTTTAGCGCCGATGACCGTTATCTGATCAGTAGCAGTCGTGATAAAACTGTAAAAATTTGGGATACCCAAACAGGAGAATGTGTCCAAACGCTAGATCAACTTACCTCTTTTGCTTCTAATGTTACATTTATGCCAATGCAACCCCATATGGTTTTTGGCTGTGGGGAAAGATTTATCTATCGTTGGAATATCAAAAGTGGTGAATTTATCGCTGAACCGATCAGTCACGATGGCAATGTCTTAACAATTGCCGCCGATCCCAAAGGAATGTTACTGTCAAGTGCTGGCGAAGATGCCCAAATCAATATTTGGAACTGGCAAACTGGCGAAGTGGTAAGCACTTTAGTTGGACATATTGGCACTATATATGCGGTGTCATTTTCTCCTAATGGGGAGCAGATTGCTAGCAGTAGTCGTGATGAAACAGTCAAACTTTGGGATATTAAAACGGGTGAATGCATCAGAACCTATCGTGAACCTCGCCCCTATGAAGGGCTCAATATTTTTGAAGCTACAGGCTTAACTTCTGCCCAAAAAGCTAAGCTACTTGCCCTAGGTGCGATCGAAGAATCATAGATAGTCTCACGAAGCGAGACTATCTATGAGTTGATAACTTGCTCATACACAGATTTCATTTGTGCGGCAATTACTTGCCAATCATAATTTTGCTTAACATAGGCTTGGCATTCTTCAGCACTTGGAATTTTTCGCTGTCCTGATAATGCTTCGCTGATCCCCTGAGCTAGTTGGTTGCTTGAGCTACCTTCCAAGACAAGATCTGGAGAAAATGGTCGTAAAATTTCAGGAATACCTCCAATTGGTGTTCCTAATACAGGCGTACCCGCAGCTAAAGATTCAATTACGATTAGACCAAATCCTTCTAATGATATTGTTGGCACAATTGATAGTTCTGAGGCACGATAAGAGATCGCAAGGTCTTGATCTGGTAAAAATCCCAATAACTGCACATGATTTTCTAATTGCAATTCTTGGATCTGCGATCGCAAAGCCTCCGCGATCGCCCCTTTGCCAGCAATGAGTAGTAATACATCAGGATGTTGCTTACGCACTAAGTCGATTGATGCAATCAAATTCTCCAAACCCATGCGCTGAACTAATCGCCTTACACAAAGGATAATCCTTCGATCCTTCGGCCAGCCTAGTTTTTCTCTAGCTTGAGTGATCGTCAAATTTACATTGAATTCTTCTGTATCAATTCCCCCACCAATGATAAAGATCTTTTCTAGTGGCACGTTATAGGTTTTATGCAAAATCTGCCGAAATGATTCTGACAAAACAATAAATCCATTTACCCTCCGATAAACAAGCTTTTCGATGGCCCATTTACTCCAAGTCGATAACCGTCCCGCGCCTTCAGCCTGACTCTCTAAAGCCCAAGGTCCATGAAAGTGCATCACTAGGGGCATCTTACCTAAACGATCTAGTAAAGGCAAGGTATACAAGGCAAAGTGTGATGCTACCAAATCAAATTCTGAATTTGCGATCGCCTGATTGAAAGCTCTTCTTGCACCTAGCGATCGTTGCCATGTTGAGCTATTCGTCGATGCAAATGTCTGTACTTTTTCGCCTGAACTTTGGAAAACGTGCTCGGAGCCAGCCACCAAGCCATTAACCTCAACACCAACTTTGGGCAGAAAGGTTACACAACCGTAATAAACACGAGCTAACCCACCTGCTTCTTCTAAAAACCAGCTTGTACCTAGCTGTAATGTTTTCATACAAATTTATTGACTATTGACATAATCTACATACAGCAATTCTAAATGGTTTGTGGAATTGTAGACCCTTTGACATTAATCTTCCAAAAATTTTAGGGGCTTACCTTTCCTGCGGCACTATAGCAACGTAAGAGATAGATAGGACAATTAAAGATGAGTGGCAGAGCTTTGCGCTGCCACTCATCTTTTGGGTTTTTATGTCCTAAGCAAAGCTTACATTGCTATACAAGAGCAATTCACAAAGGTGTGGCGATACTTCTGTGAATTAAAAACTAAACCCTGTAACGTTTTTTATAGCCTTAGCCACTTTTATCAAGACAAATCAAAACCAAAATAGTGAGAGGCGGCGCTTTGCGTCGCCTCTCACTATTTTGGTTCTATGTCCTAAACAAGAATGGCAACAGCTATAAAAATACGAAATGGCTAAAAATTTCTAAGGAATGAAAATTAATTAAAACCAAAATTTGTTGGGGTGGGCTTCGCCCGCCCCAACAAATTTTGGTTTTAATTGCACAAGTTAATTAATTTTCATTCCTAAGTAGTTAGGCATAATTAATTACTTAATCCCTTCCCAGTGAATAATTAGGTGTGTGCAGCTTTGCCTCGCACACCTAATTATTCACTTTAATAATGACTATTTTTTAGTGGGCAGGGAGGGAGTATGCCATTTTATATTTTGGTATTAAGTCCCTAAATTGCTTTCATAATATAAATAGCTGTAATCATTAGATCCAAATTGGATATTGCCAATATGTCTTATACGATCGCCTCAAATATATGTGAAGGCATAGCAGATTGCGTCCCTGCTTGTCCTGTTGCCTGTATTGAGCAAGGGGAGGGCGCAAACATTAAAGGGACAATTTGGTTTAAGATTGATGCCTCAATTTGTATTGACTGCGGTGTTTGCTTGCAGGTCTGCCCAGTTCAGGGGGCTATTTTGCCAGAAGAGCGTCCAGAATTAGTAATCTAAAAACCAATTTTGATGTTTGCAGTGCCTTCGGCGCAGCAAACATCAAAATTGGTTTTAACGTGATAGTATAGCTCCAGTACTGGCAGGTAAGTAGTCAAGAGTAAACACGCTAAGATAGCCATGTTTTTCCTGTAGTACACAAGCTCCGAAGAAATGTATCTGTATACTACTTGTTGCATATTTTGCAGGTAGCCATCAGATCTTCAGCAGCAAGAGAATCGCAACTGTGATCCTTTTTGCTGTGATCGGTTTAAATATAAAAGCACTCAAAGAGTGGGCGATCGTCCCACTTTTTTGTTTTTAAAATAGCTTTTTACAGCTTGGCTTTAAAACTCTTATACCAAAACACAAAATGGCGTAGCCATTTTGTGTTTTTAAACCCCTTACAGGGTTTGGTTTTTAATTCACAAAAAGTGTGACAACACTTCTGTGAATTGGTATTACGTCAAAAACAAAGAAACGTTCACACTGTAAGCTCAAATCTTAAATTCTATGAGTCATCCTCTAATTCCGCAAATTTTTCAAATTGCTGAAGAAGTTGCCTCGCCCCTTGGGTTGGAGGTTGTCGATGTTGTATTGCATACCAATAAAAATCCTGTGGTATTGCGGGTCGATATTCGCAATCCTGATCAAAACACGGGGTTAGATGACTGTGAACGGATGAGTCGATCACTAGAGCCCACTCTTGATGCAGCCGATTTGATTCCCCATGCTTATGTGTTAGAAATTTCTAGTCCAGGAGCCGAGCGTCAGTTACAAGGCGATCGCGAATTTGTGGCTTTTCGAGGTTTCATGGTTACCGTTGGCACAACAGACCTCCATGAAGGTAAACAAAGTTGGAGTGGACATCTCATGTCGCGAAACGAGACACATGTGACGATTAGTATCAAGGGGCGGATTGTCAATATTCCCCGTGAACTTGTTGACCGTGTTGAATTAACCAAAATGGAATAAATAGAACCTATAGCGTTTAGCAAATGAGTGTGTACTAATTAGCTAAACAAAAGCCAACCACAGTAAGGGCTTAGCGTTGATATTTTGTAGTAGGCAAAATGTCAACCGCTATAGAGAATTGCAATTGTTGATTTTTATAGAAGCGAGAAATACTTATGTCATTATTGAATTTACCTGGATTAGGACAAATGGTGGAGGTGATTAGTAAAGAGCGCAATCTCCCCAAACATGCTGTCCAAAATGCTTTGCGTGAAGCTTTACTCAAGGGATATGAGCGCTTTCGCAAAACCTATCGCTCCGATGGAATTAACTTTGAAGAGGAACATTTTAATAACTTTGATGTAGAACTAGATCTTGAAGGTGAAGGGTTTCGAGTTCTAGCGACGAAGACTATTGTCGATGAAGTTGGCGATGCTGATCATGAAATTGGTCTGTTTGAAGTGAGAGAAGTTGCGCCTGAAGCTCAAGCTGGTGGAACTGTAGTTGTGGATGTCACCCCAGAACAAGGTGACTTTGGACGTATGGCCGCAATTCAGACTAAACAAGTACTAGCTCAAAAGCTAAGAGATCAACAACGCAAGATCATTCAAGAAGAGTTTCAAGACATTGAAGGAACAGTTTTACAAGGTCGAGTACTGCGTTTTGAAACTACTTCCGTAATTGTTTCTGTTAGTAGTGGATTTGGACAACCTGAAGCTGAGGCAGAACTACCAAAACGAGAACAACTTGCTGGCGAAAGACCCTATCGCCCTAATATGACCCTTAAAGTTTATCTAAAGAAGGTCTTTGAAGGTTCACGGCGTGGTCCTCAGTTATTAGTCTCGCGTGCTGATGCAGGTTTGGTTGTGTATCTGTTTGCTAACGAAGTACCCGAAATTGAAGAGGAAATCGTTCGTATTGTGGCGGTGGCTAGAGAAGCCAATCCCCCATCGCCTGCTGTTGGACCCCGCACTAAAATTGCCGTAGATACGCTTGAGCGCGATGTTGATCCTGTGGGAGCTTGCATTGGGGCGCGAGGAGCAAGGATTCAAGCAGTCGTCGCCGAGCTGCGTGGCGAAAAAATTGATGTGATCAGATGGTCGCCCGATCCTTCGACTTATATCGCTAATTCATTAAGCCCTGCGCGAATCCATGAGGTGCGCTTGATTAATGCCAATGAAAGAATCGCTCATGTTATAGTCCCAGAGGATCAGTTAAGTCTCGCGATTGGGAAGGAAGGGCAAAATGTACGTTTGGCGGCGCGTTTGACTGGCTGGAAAATTGATATCAAAAATTTGTCCAAGTACGACTATGAAGATGAAGATCGCAAAGCTCAAGAGAGTATTGCGAGGTCAGCGCCTATCCTCGAACAATCTAATCTAGATGATGAAGAAAATGATTATGACAACAGTGAAGATTAAAAATCCACAGATTTGTTGTAAGGTGTCGTCCCGTAGGGGCGACACCTTACAACTTGGGATTAAGGAGTAAATTAGCTTGACTCTAAAGCTACACCGTCGTTGTGTTAGTTGCCAATGTATCGCCATCCGCGATACTTTTTGGAGGGTGGTGCGAGTGCCGATCGCTTCAACAGATGAGAATCCCAACGAGGCTAAAGCCAAACATGATCAAAATCAAATTCAACTTGATCATGGTATGGGGAGATCAGCATATCTGTGTAAAAAGTTGGAATGTTTACAACTAGCCCAAAAGAAAAATCGCTTAGGGCGATCGCTTCGCACCCAAATTCCACCTGAAATTTTTGACATTCTCAAATCACGTCTCTAAGCCAAATTCAATTAGCAATAAGGGACGCGCAGTAAAATAAAGAACCCTTCCCAGCAAAGTTATGAGCAAACAGACAATTTTGGTTACAGGTGGCGCAGGCTATATTGGCTCTCACGCAGTCAAAGCGTTGCAGCAAGTTGGTTATAAGGTAGTAATTTTAGACAATCTCGTCTATGGTCACCAAGATATCGCTGAAACCCTAGACGCGGAATTGATTATTGGTGACACAAATGATCGAGTCTTGCTCGATCGCTTATTTAGCGATCGCCAAATTAGTGCAGTCATGCATTTTGCCGCCTATGCCTATGTGGGTGAGTCGGTGACACAGCCAGATAAATACTATCGCAACAATGTGGTTGGGACTTTGACATTGCTAGAGGCGATGGTTGCCGCAAACATTAAATCCTTTGTTTTTTCTTCAACCTGTGCCAGTTATGGCGTACCGCAGCAAATCCCGATCACTGAAGATCATCCGCAAGCGCCGATCAATCCCTATGGGGCGACTAAGCTAATGGTTGAGCGGATTTTGCAAGATTTTGATGTCGCCTATGGATTGAAGTCAGTAATTTTTCGATATTTTAATGCCGCAGGAGCTGATCCTGCTGGGGCGATCGGCGAGGATCATAATCCTGAGACACATTTGATACCGTTAGTTTTGCAGACAGCTATGGGTATCCGTGAAGCAATTACAGTTTATGGGTCTGATTATCCAACTGCTGACGGAACTTGCATCCGTGACTATATCCATGTAACTGATCTAGCTGAAGCCCATGTATTAGGCTTGGAATATTTACTCAAGGGTAACAAGAGTGAAATTTTTAATCTTGGTAATGGTAACGGCTTTTCGGTCAAAGAGGTAATTGATGCTGCCAAACAAATTACGGGTAAGCCGATTAATGTGGTGATGGGCGATCGCCGTGCAGGAGATCCGCCAGCTTTAGTTGGCAGTAGCGATAAAGCAAGAACTATCTTGAACTGGCAACCTAAATATGCTGATTTAAATTTGATTTTGCAACATGCATGGCAATGGCATCAAAAACGACATGCTTAACAAAAAAAGGGACGCGAAGCGTCCCTTTTTTGTTAATGCCAAAGACAAGCTGCTATAGCAGCTTGTCAATTTTTTGAGCTAGCTCAAAGTCGAGAGCGCTGATACCATCAGCATCATGGGTAGTGAGATCGATCTTGACTTTGTTGTAGACATTAAAAAGTTCAGGATGATGCCCCATCTTATCGGCAACGATCGCTACTTTACTGATAAAGCCAAAGGCTTCGACAAAATCACGAAACTTGAAGTTTTTTTGCAACTTATGATCAACAACTGCCCAACCAGCTAACTGTGCGATCGCTGATGAGATTTCGACTTCAGATAATTTTTGAATAGCCATGGCTTTTGTGTGAATAGAGAGTTAAGCCTATATTCACACAAAACTAAAAAAAGAGGCGACACATTGTGTCTGCTTTTGTTTTAGTTTTTAATCGGTTGATCTCGATACCACCAAGATAAAATCTGAACCCAATTCCAGCCATTTTCAGCCATTTGTTGAGTCATTTCCTGATCGAGGTGTTGTCCGTCAGAGACTGGCATATATCCGCCACCCCAGCTAATCCAGTTGCGAGGTAAACGGGCGCGATAATAACCTTTAAACCCAGGTCTGAGCATATAGCCTGCTGTTGAGGCAACAGCCTGATCACTGCGGCTATGGATTAGGGCGATCGCTTGTCCAGTCTTCGGGTCAAAGCGATAGAAGCCTTTGTATACCTGATCGCGAGTATCACTCACTAGATCGTAGGGTGCTTCACCCCATTTACGTTGGCGTTGAGTATTGACAGCATAACTACGAGCCGCTACTGCTTGCGCCATTAATGCATCCATATGCCAACTTGCAGGCATTTCGCTAGGTACAACGCTACGAAGATATTCCTCAAGGGATAACACGTTAACCGCGATCGCCTTGTTATTCCAAGCTCGCAATTCGATCTCGCCCGGATAAAGATTGCTGCCGACCTGCACCAATCCATTATTGCTAGGGGTAATCCGATATGCCGAAGTAAGGGGCAAGGTGTACCACTTACCAGGATCGAGACGGCGGCTTGCCTGTCCTGATGCTTGTAGGGTTGATGGTTGAGTCACAGCTACAGACATTTTGGAGCCACTTTCCTCTCTAACCAAAACCCTCAATAAATTGGCAGCAGCAGCCTGAGAAACTCCTGCGACAATTACTAACAGCAAGGACAAAATTAGCGTGTACATCGCTTTGGAGAAGTGTTTCATCATTTAGTTAGTCACTCACACCTGTAAGCAAAGAATGTAATTAATTTTGAGTAAGATTTAAGGCATTTTAGTTTAACCTCGGATAACCAGATAGTTTAGCAAAACAATCCGATTTTGATAAACATTATTTCTGCATACTTATAGCAGCTTTTGCCTGAATTTTACCGAGGTAATTTAATAAAACCAAAAAACGTTTCGGCAGGCAAAGCCTGCCGAAACGTTTTTTGGTTTTATATTTAATTGAGCCTAGTCACTTAGTACATAATGGTAATAAGGGAGAGTAAGCGTGTGGTTGCGAAATTTGTCTCAAAATTAACGAAAGGATATTTTGAGCACAAGTTTTGAGGAAAGTCCGGGCTTCCACGAAGATCAGGCTGCTGGATAACGCCCAGTGCGAGCGATCGTGAGGATAGTGCCACAGAAAAATACCGCCCTTTGTAGACATAGCGCGAAGCGCTATGTCTACAAAGGGTAAGGGTGCAAAGGTGTGTTAAGAGCGCACCAGCAGAGTCGTGAGGCTTTGGCTCGGTAAACCCCAGTTGGAAGCAAGGCGAGAGGATACAAGTGTTGCGATCTTCAGTTGATCTTGTGTCCGTTGCTTAATGGGGTAGCTTAGTGAAAGCTAGGCGATCGCAATTAAGTGTGTGCCGCATGAGGTATTTGGTAACAAATATCCCAGATAGATAACCGCTAAGGCAGTTGATGAAACTCCTGAAACAGAACCCGGCTTATGTCTTACTCTTCCTATTAAAATCCTCTAAAACCAGAACCTACGCCACTTCATGCTTTATGTTCTAGCCTTTTAATTAACAATTCTCATTATGAAACCAATTTTGGTGTTTCCAGCGCCTTTGGCGCTGGAAACACCAATTTTTAAGTACCTGTACAGAATAAATTACCTAACATGTAAGGTTGCGCCCCTGAAGAGTACAGCCTTACATATTAGGATGTGCAATTAATTAAGCGTATCTACTTATAATGAGAATTGCTGCCTTTTAATAAATGTTTTTGTATATTCTTTAGTTTTGTGCCATGTGTGATCAAAAAACAAAAAGCAGATTTTAAGTTTTTTGATTGATATTAACCTTGAAGATCTGGTACATCTAGAATCTATATGAGATCGATTGAATTGCAACCTTAAACTGCATTTGTTCTTACGACACATTTTAACTAGAGTAATTAAACTATGGGAATTGCTCCCAACCATTCATCATTGCTCCCTGAGACGACCCATCGCATATCTCGCAAGTGGTCTGGTAGAGCAGTTATAGGAATTACATTTGTCTGTTTGATTTCCACCCTCAGCATTCGTTTTTACTCTGAGCCACGCTTAGGAATCGGTACATTTGTCGATCAAGATTTGCGATCGCCAAGAACGATAACAGCGACTGATATTGAGGCAACCAAACAGGCAAAAGAACTAGCTAAACAACAAGTAACCCCGATCTATCGTAGTAGTCCAGAGATAGATACTAATGCTATTAAGCATCTAGAAGAACTTCTGCAAGTGGGCGATAACCTGAGAATATCATCTGGAAATTTACCTTACGTTGATCGCAAAATCCTCAGTGATGACGTGCAACGATATCTTAGACGGATCTCTAATCTGGATTGGTCACAGTTACAAGACAAAGCCAATAAACTTGCTGCTAATGTCAATAATCAAGCTGCTATAGCTAGTTTTATCAATAGAGATAAAGAAGCCCCATCCGTAGCATTGGCTGAGCTAACTCTATACAAAATTAATGCTCTTCCCCAAGACTATCAAAAGCTCATCAATACTGTGACTGATATTCGTAAAGCCTATGCAATAACTCAACTGAAAGCCGCAAAAGGTCCAGAGATGTTTCGAGATCGTCTCTTAGAGATGACCAATGAAGAATGGGAAACTTGTAAAAAACTGACAAGGCAAGCATTGATCGATGTTCAGTCCACAGGAATTGTAGCTGGATTACCAGATGATATGTTGCAAAAACGGCTAACAAACCTGAGCAACTTACCGACAAATGAAGAGCATCGAGCTATGTCGATTTCTTTGCTCAGTGCTACGGTCAAGCCCAATATGACGCTTGACTATGTGGGCACAACCGAAAGAGTGATCAAAGCATCTGAATCAGTTCAGGCTCAAAGAATTTCACTTAAGGCAGGTGATTTAATTGTTAAGGGTGGGGAAAAGATTACTGAGAGACAATTTGTTATTTTAGACGAGCTAAAAATGACACAAAGGCAAGTCAATCTCAATGGATTGATCTTGATGGTCGCAACTACAGCAATCTGCTTTGGTATATTTGGCTATGCTAATCAGCGATGGCAATATTTACTCAAAGTAAAATTACATATCAAAGATCTTTTAGCGCTTGGAATTATCTGCACTGGTAGTGCATTAGCAACTGTGCTAATGGCTCCTAATATGCTTGTATTTCTCCCACTAGCTAGCGTAAGCCTAATCATCGGCAGCTTTTATAGCTCTCGACTTGCTCTTTTAATTACCTGCCTCACCTCAAGCTTACTAGCGCTTGCAATTAGTAGTGATTTGCTCGTACTCACGCCTATAGTAATTGGGGCAATTGTCGCTGCCGCAATTACTAATCGCCCTCTCACGCGATCGCATTTAGCTGCAACAGGTCTACTAGTTGGCTTTTTACAAGCGGCTGTATATATTGCGATCGCACTTATTGCAGGTGCGACTCCACCAGTCTTGATCGCGATTACTGCGCTTCAGTATGCATCAGGAGGACTGATTTCCGCGATCGTTGCTCTTGGAGCAATTCCTTATTTAGAGCATATTTCTTATGCATTAACCCCATTTCGTCTCGCAGAGCTTGCTAACCTTGATCGCCCTTTACTACGGCGTTTAGTCACCGAAACCCCAGGAACTTTTCAACATACTTTATTTGTAGCAAACCTCGCCGAAGCTGCGGCTCGTGAACTGGGAGCAGATACAGCCTTAGTAAGAACAGGTACGCTCTATCACGATATTGGCAAAACCCTCAGACCTGAATATTTTATCGAAAATCAAATGGGGCAGCCTAACCCCCATGACTTACTTAACGATCCTTGGGAAAGTGCCCGAATTGTTAAAGAGCATGTTTCAGGGGGCATCAAATTAGCGCAAAAATACCATCTTCCTGAAATGTTACAAGCATTTATTCCAGAGCACCAAGGCACAATCACGATTAGTTATTTTTATTGCCAAGCTCAAAAGCGATCAAATCATCTAGTTGAAGCAGATTTTCGATATGTTGGACCAATTCCTCAATCTCGTGAGACAGGAATTGTTATGTTAGCTGATGCCTGTGAAGCCGCTTTGCGATCTCTGGGTACTGAAACAACTCTTGAAGCTGCCAAAAAATTGCTCATGCGAATTTTTCAAGCTCGATGGGATGACGGTCAACTCAAAGATTGCTCTTTGTCTTGGGAAGATTTAGATCGAATTGCACCTGTATTTATTAAGGTTTGGCAAGAGCGCAATCATGGCAGGATTAAATACCCACATCTAGCAGACAAACTTGACCCCTCAGGCTCGGCTTTACCCGATCATCTTTGTAAGCCAAAAGATTCAGTAACAGCGCAAATTCAGACAGCAATATCAAAAGAAATTGCTTTGAAGTAAGTATTTTTACGATATAAAATCTCAAGGGCTAGAAAGGAACTTTACATCTTTTTAGCATTTAAATTTTGACTTTTTATTATAAATCCTGTTTACCCCAAAACACAAAATGTCTATGCCACGTTGTGTTTTTCAAACTCTTACAGTGTTTGGTTTTTAATTCACTTGAAGTGTTGTCACACTTTTGTGAGTTGGTATAAAGGGTTTGCTTAGGACATAAAACCCTTTTACTGCTATAGAGTAGCTACTGCAAAATAAAAACTAATACAGTAAGTTTTTTATCGTACTTTCAAATTAAGCGAACTAATAAATTTTTTAAAGGTTTTACTTTTCAGTACTTTTAAAAAATTCATTATTTCCTCCCTTCCTACCAAAGTAAAAGGCATGGTGCGTAGCTTGACTTGAAAAGGAGTAGGGTTTGATCTAAAAACACGGTAAATCCTCAAAATGTTTGTCATTTTGAGGATTGGTATAACAATTATTTTGATTTTACGAAAGCCTCAAACTTTTAAGTACAAACACTTAGAAGAAACATAAATTGAAACGATCTTTATGTTTTCTTAATTATTAAAACGGTTGCTTTGATTCTATAAACTCCCCAAGAAGATTGTTATGAAAGCATTACAGGAATCAGTTAAGACATTATTAAATTTATATTTAATTTGGGATCGCTGAAATGCTTCCTAAGCAAGGATTAGAGCTAGCTTGAACCTTAATTACGACCCTGCATAATTAAGTTAATTAATAAATCGCATTTAATAAATTTTTGGCAAAGCCAAATTTAAGATATATGAACACTTCAGACAACTCGGTTCCAGCTTGTCGATTGTGTCAGCACTACAATCCTGAAGGAAGAAGGGGCGGCTTTTGTGGAAAATTAGACGTTCCAGTCAGTCCCGCATGGGAAGCTTGTAGCCTAGCAGTCCATCCCTTTGAACCATCTTGGCAATCTACCAATGATTTCAATTCCCTACTAAATGAATCCTTTCATAACTCAATTCCCCTAACGAATGAAGAAAGCTTAGAACTACAAGAAATTAATATGCGATCGCTTAGTTTCTCAAAGTATTAAAATGCTCAATTAATTCTTGAAGATAACAAGCAATCTGTATTTTAAACTAACAAATAATGTTAGAAATTTTACCCTTAGTAATAATTAATTCAAATTCAAGAGGATTTTTAAAAGAAGTATTAAATATGCTAAGTTTTGATGGTTATTATTCTTTTTAGATGTAGTCACCCATAAATTTAGATATTCTTACAGAGCTTAACTCTGTATTTAAACCAAAAAAGCTTTTTAGAAGGCTTGAAAAGTAAATATTTTACAGCAATTGCTGATCCAAAGAGCCCCAATACAAATTGTGAAAGCGTTACAAAGCAACGCTTTCACAATTTGTATTGATTAGGTTTGAGCGCAAAGCGCAATAACTGTGCGTAGGTACTTATGTCCTAATATCTATAAATTTCAAGAAACTAATCTTTAATAATTAGAACCAGATAAATACTAAATCTAGCTCCACACAATATGCAATCCATAGTAAATTCACATGTGATAATCTTAATTAATTGAGAATTTGCAAGTCTTATTGTGATAGGTAAAAAGTGCTAGCAAGGGTTTGGAGCGCAGCAATCTTAGGTATCGATGCCATTCAAGTGGGTGTAGAAGTAGATGTATCAGGAGGATTGCCTGGCATTACCTTGGTGGGATTACCCGATACCGCAGTTCAAGAAAGTCGAGAGCGGGTTAAAGCAGCAATCAAAAATGCAGGATTCTCTTTTCCCATGCGCAAGATTGTGATTAACCTCACTCCAGCTGATTTGCGTAAAGAAGGTCCCATCTTTGATTTACCAATTAGCATTGGCATTTTAGCTGCCTCTGAACAGGTTGATCCACAGTTATTAGGCGATCACTTGTTCTTAGGTGAAGTCTCCCTTGACGGTTCACTTCGCCCCGTTTCTGGCGTATTACCGATCGCTGCCGCTGCTCAGCGCTTAGGAATGATTGGGATTATTGTGCCGAAGGAGAACGCGCAAGAAGCCGCTTTAGTTAAAGGTCTTGCTGTGTATGGATTACAAAGTATTACCGAGGTGGGGGATTTCTTAGCAAATCCAGACAAATATCCGCCAGTGGTTGCCAATCCAGATCTAAAATGGCATGAAAGTGAATTTAAACTGGATCTTAAGGATGTTAAAGGTCAACAACATGCTCGCCGTGCTCTAGAAATTGCTGCCGCAGGTGGACATAACTTGATTTTTGTTGGTCCACCTGGCTCTGGAAAAACTCTATTGGCAAGGCGTTTACCTAGCATTTTGCCAAATATGAACTTTGATGAAGCTCTAGAAGTAACTAGAATACACTCCGTAGCTGGCTTATTAAAAGGTAAGGGACTCGTAAGCGATCGCCCATTTCGCAGCCCTCATCATTCTGCTTCTGGTCCTTCATTAGTCGGTGGTGGCAGTTTCCCGCGCCCTGGGGAGATAACGCTAGCCACAAACGGTATCCTTTTTCTGGACGAGCTGACTGAGTTTAAACGTGATGTACTGGAATTTTTACGACAACCTTTAGAAGATGGATTTGTGAGTATTTCCCGTACTCGCCAATCCGTAACCTTTCCCGCCCAATTTACACTCGTCGCAAGTACGAACCCTTGTCAATGTGGTTACTATGGCGATTCTGTTCAGCCTTGTACCTGTACGCCTCGTCAGCGTGAACAATATTGGGCAAAATTATCAGGACCATTAATGGATCGGATCGACTTACAGGTAACTGTGGCAAGATTGAAGCCAGAAGAGATGACGCGATCTCCTGAGGGAGAAAACTCTAGTGCTGTTAAAGAAAGAGTACAAGCATCGCGTAAAATTCAACAAAATCGATTTCAAAAGGAAACAAGGGTAAATTGCAATGCCCAGATGCAATCCAGACATTTACGCCAATGGTGTGAGCTAGATAACCCTTCCCGTGACCTATTGGAATCCGCTATTAAACGTTTAGGTTTATCGGCTCGTGCCACTGATCGCATTCTTAAGGTATCCCGTACGATCGCCGATCTAGCCAATGTCGAAAATATTCAAGTAGTTCATGTTGCTGAAGCAGTTCAATACCGCACTCTTGATCGAGTCACTTAAATGAAGCGCAGCATTTAGAGTCAGTGTGGGTTAGGGTTGAGAGCCTACAAGCCTTAAAAAAGCCTCGCAGGGTTTGTTTTTTAATTCACAGAAGTGTTGTTATACCTTTGTGAATTTATAATGCCAAAACACAAAATGGCGTAGCCATTTTGCGTTTTTAAAACCCTTACAGGGTTTGGTTTTTAATTCACAAAAGTGTGGCAACACTTTTGTGAATTGGTATAAGTACTTGTGCAAAATTACCAAAACCCTTAAAGTTTCGTCCCGAAAGGGCGCAACTTTAAGGGTTTTGCTTTTTAATTAATTATGCCTACGCCATTCGTCGCGCACCGCTATTTCTTGGCAGGGAAGGACGTAGCTACTTAATGTCTGATTTTAGGCTGAGAATGTAATATGCAAATGCTCAAAATGACATTACCATTTTGGGAAGGCTAAAACCCTGCTGGATCCCTGCTGGATTTAATTTGCAATTCTCAAAATTGTCGTCATACTTTCGATAATTGGTATTATTTAGGTGATTCAAAAAATTATTTTGGTTTTAGTGCTAGAGCAAAGCCATATACATGCTATTTTGTGTCTTGACTTTCGGCTCTATACCTAATCTCTTTACAGGAGAAGACTAAAATATGAACAGTTTCATAAATAATTAAACGCTAACCTAGAATTTAAGATGGGCAAAGCAGAATGCCAATCATATTAACCTTAATATATTTGTTTGGTGATTTGCTAGTGGAAGAATCCTATCGGGGCATTCATGTATGAGTACAGTTCTGGTGGTTGAAGACAGTGTGACACAAAGAGAAATGATTGAGGACTTACTCAAGGGTAGTGGCTTAACCGTTAAAACAGCAGGCGATGGTGTGGAAGCGCTAGAGCAAATGCAAGGCAACTGCCCAGACATTGTAGTTATGGACATTGTCATGCCCCGCATGAATGGCTATGAGTTATGTCGTCGCATTAAAACTGATCCCAAAACTGAGCGCGTTCCTGTCGTAATGTGTTCATCGAAGGGTGAAGAGTTCGATCGCTATTGGGGAATGAAGCAGGGAGCTGATGCCTACATAGCTAAGCCATTTCAGCCTCAAGAGCTAGTTGGTACTGTTAAACAGTTACTGAGAAAAGCTTAAGAATTTCACTAAGAATGCTAAAAGTGTAGACAATTCTTGATTATTTAATGGCAGTTGGTTAACATCATTACTCTAATACTTTCTCAATATTCTCAATGTTCACTTTTTAAGACTTGAAGACATTTAAAATTTGCTATTTTGCAAGGTAGAGATCCTCAAATTATGGTAGGAAACCAAGAATTCTTCCCTGGCATCGGACAAGATCAGGCTACAGACTTTGATCAAGGCATCGAAGCTCCAGAAGGTGAGCTGCACTTAAGATTTTTTGTGGCTTCTGGAATTGAGTTTGCTTTACCTGCAATTGGAGTCAGTCAAGTTTTGGAATTTGCTCCAGATCGGATTAACCCGATGCCCAATGTCTCCCCCCTACTGCTTGGCACAGTGAATATTCGGGGTAGAGTAGTTTGGGTAGGAGATCTCGGTCAATTTTTGGGAGAGGCTCCCCCAGTTAATACTGATCGCGCAGAAATTTCAATTATTGCGATCGAGGATCAGGGCATGATGTTAGGTTTAGCGGTAGAACAAATTGGCGTAATGGCTTGGCTTGATTCTTCACAACTAAATGTCTCAAGAAACAGCTCTGATAGTATGGCTCCATTTATTAAAGGTGAGTGGATAATGGAAGATAGCGATCCCCTAAAGCTGCTAGATCAAGTCAACATTTTACGATCAGCAAGGTGGGCATCCTAGACATAGTAATTTCAAGATGATTTCGCGCAAATGGCAGAGATTTTAGGGATTTTAGGAGAAAGCACATGGCATCAAGTACACAATACCAAAAAGAATACGAAAAGGCTTCCTTAGCCTATATGCAAGGAGACTACAGTCAAGCTGGCAAATTGACTCAAGAGCTGGTTAAAGCCTGCCCTAGCGATCCTATGTATCGTCTTCTTCATGCCCATATAAATCTCGCCCTAGAGCGCTATCAAGATTCAATTGGTGAATATGAAACTGTTTTACATTTGACGGACGACAACTCTATTTTAGAATATGCCCATAGTGGTATTGCGGCAGCTAAAGAAAGACTAGATATCAATGATGATAGCTACAGTATGGGCAGCGCAGATGAGTTTAGTAGTAAGCAGCAATACGCCTACGAAGATAATAGTTATAATCAATCGAATTTTAATACGCAGGGATCTTGGTCTACTGATGATAGTGGTGGTCAAAGTACTGGCTCAAGTCGTATTGACGATTTTGATTTTGAAGATTTTAGTTCCGATACTTCGATGAACGGCTCTAGTCAATACAGCTATGGTGCGGAGACTCAGCTAGCAGGGGATTCAAGTTTTAACTCTGGTTACAAATCTAGCGGTGCTTCAGGCAACATGAACTCAGACACTGATGTTGTCTTTATGGATGAGTTTGATGATTTTGATGACATTAGTGAATCATCTTTTTCTAATTCATTTGGAGACTCAGAAGCAACACAGATGGTCTCAGATCGATCTATGTCAGATTTTGGTAGCCAAGACTTTACAACTTCGGGACGCTCAAATACGACATCATTAGCCAATCAAGACATTCCCACGGCAAGATTTAAGCAATCGGAAAATGAGGCAGAGTTATTTGGCTTAGGGACAATTAATACACCAGTCGGCTCAAAGAGAGCAGGTGCAGATGTTGTAGCCGAAGCTTCTGAGCAGGGTGGTTTATTCTCTCCTTTTGATAATATGCCGCTCAAGACCAAAAACGTGATCACTGCGATCGCAGCAGGGGTTATCGCAATGGTTGCTGCGGGTGTGGTTACAAATTTTGCCACAGGCTCTATTTCAGACAAAACAACAAGAGAGCAAGTCCGAAATACTGGCTGGATGATGGGTGGAGCCGCAGCTTTGGCAAGTGGGGCGATTGCTTGGGGATTGGGCAAACGCTCATCTCGTCTGATTGATCAATCGACTTCCAACTTGCAGGCTCAGTTTGAAGCCGTAATTCGTGGCGATATGAGTCCTCGTGCGACCGTTTATAGCGAAGATGAGTTTGGTAGACTCGCGGCAAGCTTTAACCAAATGATTCAATCGATTGTGTCTAACACCACCGAAGCCCAACGCAAAGCCGCCGAACAAGAACAAGCTAAAGAAGATTTACAACGTCAGGTAATCAGATTACTTGATGACGTGGAAGGCGCAGCGCGAGGTGACTTGACCGTACAAGCGGAGGTGACTGCTGACGTACTAGGCGCGGTTGCTGACTCCTTTAACCTCACGATTCAAAATCTGCGCGAAATTGTTAACCAAGTAAAAATTGCGGCTCGTCAGGTAAACGAAAGCTCTCGCGAAAATGAAGCATTCGCTCGTAGTTTGTCATCGGATGCGTTACGTCAAGCCGAAGAGTTAAGCGTTACCTTAAATTCAGTGCAAATGATGACTGAATCGATTCAACGGGTAGCTGAAAGTGCGCGTGAAGCTGATCAGGTTGCTAAACTTGCTTCTGAAACGGCGATCAAAGGCGGCGATGCTGTAGAACGTACCGTGGCAGGTATTCTGGACATTCGCGAAACGGTTGCCGAAACTACGCGCAAGGTTAAACGCCTTGGAGAGTCTTCACAAGAAATTTCTAAGATTGTTGGTTTGATTTCCGCGATCGCTTCACGTACTAACTTACTTGCTTTAAACGCTAGTATTGAAGCGGCGAGAGCGGGCGATGCGGGAAGAGGTTTTGCGATCGTTGCCGATGAGGTTCGCCAGCTAGCAGATCGCGCCGCGAAGTCATCTAAGGAAATTGAGCAAATCGTATTACAGATTCAGAGTGAAACTAGTGGTGTACAACAAGCGATGGAAATCGGTACACAACAGGTTATTGATGGTACAAGACGTGCTGAACAGGCTCGTCAATCGCTCACAGACATTATCCAAGTTTCCCATCGCATTGAAACTTTGGTACTATCGATTACAGAAGATACTGTCAAGCAGACCGAGACTTCTAGGACGGTATCTCAGGTTATGCAGTCAGTTGAATTGTCAGCCCAAGAAACTTCGCAAGAGTCTCAAAGGGTGTCAGCATCGCTCCAAAATCTGGTGGGTGTGGCTCGCAGCCTCCAAGATTCTGTGGAACGTTTCCGTGTTGACGCGGGTGATAAAACAACGGGAGTTCGTTAGGATTATTACCTCTAGCTATACTACTCACACCCTAAATCTTTGAGAGGATTCTGTCATGAACTCGGAACAACAACAGCAGCGAATCATGGGCTACTTCATTGAAGAAGCCCGCGAACATCTTCAGACAATTGAACAAGGCGTATTAAACTTGGAAGATGTCCTCAATGATTCCGAATCAGTTAATGAGCTTTTTCGAGCAGCTCATTCAATTAAAGGTGGCGCTGCGATGTTAGGAGTAGGCAGCATTCAGCATGTTGCCCATAGATTAGAAGATTTTTTCAAAATCCTCAAAGAAAATCCACAAATAACTGTCGATGAGCGATTAAAAAGTTTGTTATTAGCGGGATTTGACCCACTAGCAGAACTTTTGGATGAGTTACAAGGTGGATATAAAATATCTGATGAGTTAACGCTTGAGACGAATAACCGAGTCAAGCCTGTCTTTGCTGAGCTAGAGTCCTACCTAAATCAGTTAGTCTCAAATAATGATGGGGAGATATCTAATGATACATATAATCAACAAGAAGAAAGTATTCCTCAGCTACAAGAGTTAGCCATTTCTCAACAGTCAATATTTCAGCAAGAAATTACGACCAAAATGCGAGATATGCTGCAATTATTTCGGGCGGCAGATAGTGCGGAAAGCCGATCGCAGTTACAAGCAGTTTGTAATTACTTCCAAGAAATCGGCAATAACTTTGATTTACGCAATTGGACTAATTTAGTCACTCAAATTAAAAATGCGATCGCTCAGCCGAGCAATTCATACCGTACCCTCGCACCTATTTTGATCCGAGAGTTAAAAGAAGCTCAAGATCTAGTACTGGCAGATCGGGAATTAGAAATTGCTGTGTCATTACAACTCCAAAACCTCTTGCCATATCGATTTTCGGAGCCAGAGGATGATGAAGTTAGTACAATTTTTACTACTGCGTCTGGGAATATAGGCGAAGATTCAAATGTCAATGATTTTGATGTTTCCGATACATCCAATATATCCACCGATGGAGATTTCGGTCTAAATCCAGATGTAGACATCGATCTATTTGCTGATCAGCTTGATGAAGAAGTATTTGATTTACCAGATACTCGTAAAAATCAAATTGATCAGATGGATTGGATGGATAGCGAATATGAAATCACTGAAAATCAGCATATTGATGGGCCAAAAGTCGGTGCTTCAGAATTAAAATCTCTGGCTATTCTATTTGAAAACGATGATATCGATTTTGATGCTGCATGGGAGGATATCGAATCCAATGAAACGAATATCGCAAACCATAGCGCTACTGAGACTTCTGACAGTCATGATGAGTTTGCCGATCTTCTTGACAATAATTCTGACAACAATGATGTAACCGCTCCAAACTTAAGCCGTGGAGAATCTAGTATTGAGCAACTGTTTGGTGAGGTTTATGACCAAGACTTAACCATTGAAGAGAATAGTAGTTCTCTATTTCCAGATGATTTAGAAGATTCATGGGTGCAGACCGCTGAAGTCAGTCCTGAAATCATTCCTGAAAGGGAACAAGCAAGTTTAGATAACCTATTTACAGAAGATTTGGCTGATGAAGAGTCTCTAGACAACCAATTTGATTTTGATTTAGGGATGGACATTGTTGAGCAAATTAGTGTTGAGCAAGTTAGCGATTATCAAGTAGATGATGCACTTTCAATTGACAATGAGTTTAGTAGCGATATTGAGGTCAGTGAAATAGATGTTGAGAAGAATAGCTTTCCTGAATTACTATCTCAATTAGATAGTGCAGAACAGTTTGTAGACAATCAACTGGATGACACAGATGACTCTCAGCCTCTCTCTAGCGAAGAATATTTTGCCGCGATCGCAAGGGCAGAGAGTGAGAATGCTGGTGGTGATGACAATATCCCTAGCGAGCCATTTGCCTTAACTTTTTCGGAAGAGGGAATGAATTTACTTGACGATCCGTTTGCGATCGACGGAAGTCTGGACGAAGTCTTATTAGAATCATCTCCTGACATTATTAATGAAGAAACTGTCAATGCTGATGTAGATAATTCCTTTGAAGATTCCGAAGAAATTGTATCTAACGACTACATAGGGGCTGTTCCTAATTACGGCTCTGATGGCATCGATACGACTGGATTGAATATATTTGATGAGCTAGGATTTGACAATAATGAGTTTGACGAAGTAGTGAACCCGCAGGAAGTTGTAGGATCAGCAAATGTAGTTGTTCCTGACACAATCGCTAATGATTTCGATGACAAACTTTCTAGCACTGACGATTTAAGAGATTTCTTTTCAGGCTCTTCAGAGCCTGAAATAGCCAGCAGTGATATTTATGATGTTGATAATGAGATCGCCGAATTTTCAAATACTGAGGATTTAGGAGATTTCTTTGCAGGAACTGAAGAGCCTGAAATTGCTAGCGATATTTCTGATGTTGACAATGCGATCACCGAATTTTCAAATACTGAAGATTTAGGAGATTTCTTTGCAGGAACTGAAGAGCCTGAAATTGCTAGCGATATTTCTGATGTTGACAATGCGATCGCTGAATTTTCAAATACTGAAGATTTAGGAGATTTCTTTGCAGGAACTGAAGAGCCTGAAATTGCTAGCGATATTTCTGATGTTGACAATGCGATCGCTGAATTTTCAAATACTGAAGATTTAGGAAATTTCTTCGCAGGCTCTGAAGAGCCTGAAATTGCTAGCGATATTTTTGATGTTGATAATGCGATTATCGAATTTTCTAGCACTGAGGATTTAGGAGATTTCTTTTCAGGCTCTGAAGAGCCTGAAATTGCTAGCGATATTTCTGATGCTGACAATGCGATCACCGAATTTTCAAATATTGAGGATTTAGGAGATTTCTTTGCAGGAACTGAAGAACCCGCAATTGTTAGCGGTATTTCTGATGTTGACAATGCGATCATCGAATTTTCTAGCACTGACGATTTAGGGGATTTCTTTGCAGGAACTGAAGAGCCTGAAATTGACAGTGATATTTCTGATGTTGACAATGCGATCACCGAATTTTCTAACACTGAAGATTTAGGAGATTTCTTTTCAGGAACTGAAGAGCCTGCAATTGTTAGCGATATTTCTGATGTTGACAATGTGATCGCCGAATTTTCAAATACTGAGGATTTAGGAGATTTCTTTGCAGGAACTGAAGAACCTGCAATTGTTAGCGGTATTTCTGATGTTGACAATGCGATCACCGAATTTTCTAGCTCTGAAGATTTAGGAGATTTCTTCTCGGGATCGGAAGATCTTGATGTTCCTGATGATATAAGTAATGACTCTGCTGATAGTTTTGATGAGAAATATAGTAATACTGATGATTTAGGCAATTTCTTTTCCACTGCTGAAGAGCCTGAGATTTCTGTCGAAGTAAATGAAGAATTAGATGCTTTTGCTGATCGTACAGATTTTACTGAGAAATCGGATAATTTCTTTAGCGATTCTGAAGATTCTGAAATTACTTCTACTGATATCAGCGATAGTAATATTGATGGTTCTGAACAAGAATTCTCTAATACTGAAGAGCTAGAGGATTTCTTTGCAGCGTCAGACGAACCTAAAAGCTCTATTGATATCCTTAATACTAGTGAATCTACTTATGAATTCAACAACACTGAATCTTTAGGCGATTTCTTTGATGAAGTAGAAGAATCCCAAAGTTTAATAGAAAATATTGCAAATGATGATTTTGATGAATTTAGTGCGAATCTAACTAATCTTGATGAATACGATAACGTAATTGATATATCCGAAGAAGAGCAAGAAGCATTTGTTGATTTTGATTCACCTCAAGATATCAATTCCGATTCCTTGTCAATCCTAGATGAAGATATTTCTGAAGCAACGCCAACAAATTTGTCAGGAGAATTTTTTGAGCAAATCAACTCTTCAGATGAATTAAATTTGGCTGACTTATTTGCTGATGCTGAAGAGGAAGATTTAACCGTAGTGGAAGATGAACTCAACTTTGATCAGGCAACTTCATTAATTCAAGCAGATGACATTAATGATTTGACAAATATGTTAGATGAGAACTTGCAGTGGTCTCCAAATGTTCAAGAAGATCTATCTTTTGAGGATAATGATGCATCGGCAAAGACCACCATTGATAATTTGGCGGATTTCTTCCAAGGTGATGATGATTTGGAAGCAAATAATTTTCTACAAAATTCTGAAGAAGAATTGGTAATCTCCAATCTAACTGATGAAACCCCTCTAGGCTTTGGCGAATTTAACGAATTTGCTGACTTAGATGAAGACATTTCTGAATTAGATTTTTCTCTCACCCAAGACCCAGAAACAAAAAAACTAGAACCTGAGCAGCAATTGCAAACTGAAGAACTAAATGGGATTGATGACAACTTCGACTTCGATGATTTAGAAGCGATGATTGGCAGTTCTAGTAATATGCCAAATGATGTTAATAGTGTGAATAATAGAACCTTTGATGATCAGATTACAGCTACTGTTATCAATGATCAGGGCTCATCGGATTCCAATGATATGAATTTTGATGAATTGGAAGCTCTTCTAGGCGAGAGTAACAGCTTTGTCGAGACTGAAAAAACTAAGAAGGCAACTGATGGGTTTGATGAGTTAGAATTCCTGATTCAAAATACATTTGCTCCAGAGGTCGGGCAGGTGATCACTAAAACTCCTAAACGTCAACCCGCCGCCACTCGCAAGCCAAGGCTTACAGATTCAACCATGCGTGTTGATGTAAAGTACCTTGACAGTCTTAATAACCTTGTTGGGGAACTGGTTGTAAACCGTAATCTTTTGGAACAGGATCAGGAAAGACTTCAACAGTTTATTACTAACCTATTGCATCAAGTGCAGTTATTAAGTGATGTATCGCAGAGAATGCGTGATCAATATGATCGTTCTTTGCTCGAAGCTTCGCTAACCGCAGGGCGTGGTGGACGATCCTCCTATAGTTTTGACACGCCATCACAATTAAGTGATAGTTCAAATTCAAATACTTCGGTGACCAATGACTTTGAAGGAATTGAATTTGATCGCTACAATACTTTCCACGTTCTATCGCAAGAGATCATTGAGTTAATTGTCCGAGTTCGTGAATCTGCTTCTGATATTGAGTTTGTTGTTGGTGAAACAGATCAGGTAACTCGTCAGTTAGGCACGATTACCACCCAAGTTCAAGACGATTTAAAACAATCGCGCATGGTTCCCTTTGCGCAGATAGCCGATCGCTTACCTAGAGGTATTCGCGATCGCGCTCTCAAAACAGGCAAACAGGCGGAGCTAGAAATATTTGGACGAGAGACGCTGATCGATAAGGCAATTTTGGAGCAGCTAACCGATCCACTTACGCACCTTGTAAATAATGCGATCGATCACGGTTTAGAAGATCCCACTACTCGCCAAGCGGCTGGGAAATCAGCAACTGGAAGATTGACTGTAAGAGCCTATCACCAAGGTAACCAGACCGTAATCTCAATTAGCGATGATGGTGCTGGTATCAGTACAGACAGAGTTAAGAAAAGTGCTGTTTCTAAGGGGGTGCGATCGCAAGCTGAGGTTGATCGTCTCAATGAGACTGAAGTGTATTCTTTGCTGTTTGAGGCTGGATTTAGTACTGCGGCCCAAGCCGATGAATTTAAAGGTCGCGGAGTTGGTCTAGATGTGGTTAAAACCTGCCTTGATGATATCCGTGGTGTAATTATCGTGGAATCGGTAGTTGGTAAGGGAACGACCTTTACAATTCGCTTGCCGTTGACTCTGAGTATTTCTAAAGCTATGTTTTGCATTAGTGATCGCGCTCGAATTGCCTTCCCCGTTGATGGCTTCGAGGATATGGTGGAAGTTCCACAAAGCCAGATCATTCTTAATGAGAAGGGTCAGCCCTGTTTGCCTTGGCGCGATACAGTTTTGCCATTCCAGCATTTATCTAACTTGCTATCCTATAGCCGCCATCTCAGCCGCAGCAGCATTTATGGGAAGCAGGAAAACGATGAACTTTGCATTATTATTCTCCGCAATGACACTAGTTATCTCGCCCTACAGGTCGATCAATTCCTTGGCGAATATGAAATCGTAATTAAACAACTAGAGGGCCCAATTCCTCAGCCATCAGGAATTGCGGGAGCAACTGTATTAGGGGATGGTCGCGTCATGGCGATCGCAAACGTGTTGGAGTTATTTGACATTGCTAGTGGCAGATTGCGTCCTTCGACATCAGGGCTGACTATTCAGCCAACCGTCGAAGAAGATGTTGCTGTCGATCCAACGGTACTAATTGTCGATGACTCGATTACAGTTCGTGAGTTACTATCACTGACCTTTGCGAAAGTAGGCTATCGTGTGGAACAAGCCAAGGATGGACAGGATGCTTGGGAAAAACTTCGCGCTGGTCTGCCTTGCGACATGATCTTCTGCGATATTGAGATGCCTCGCATGGATGGATTAGATCTACTATCAAGATTACAAAAGGATTCTCGACTGAAAGAGATTCCTGTGGCAATGTTAACTTCACGAGGAGCCGATCGCCATCGTCAGTCAGCAATTCAGCTTGGGGCAAAGGGTTACTTCACTAAGCCCTACCTCGAAGAAGAATTATTGAGTGCCTCGAAGCGTCTCTTAGCTGGAGAAACTCTGCCTATCTAAAATATTTAAGAACGTGCAAAGCATATTCTTAAATCAAGAGAAAACCTATGCTGCTGAGTCTTAAAATTGAAAATTTTGCCCTGATTGATCGCTTAGAGCTTGAGTTATATGCGGGACTGAATATTCTCACAGGTGAAACAGGAGCAGGTAAATCAATTGTCCTTGATGCTCTAGATGCAGCTCTTGGAGGCAAGGTATCAGCGCGAATGCTACGAACTGGTGCAGATCGTGCCAATATCGAAGCTACTTTTTCGACTAATCAGGCGATCGCCCAGTGGCTAGAGATGCAAGAAATTGATGCCATTGATGCCGAAACGCTGATTTGTAGTCGCGAAATCACGGCGAAGAGCAATCGCACCCGCATTAATGGTGTGGTTGTAAACAAGCAACAGATTCAAGAATTACGCGATCGCCTTGTCGAGATTACTGCCCAAGGTCAGACGATCTTGCTAAGCCAAGCTGCTCAACAGCGAGAATGGCTAGATAGCTTTGGTGATCAAGTTTTTAATCAGGCGCTGTTATTGCAAAGGCAAAAAGTTGCGAAACTATTTGAAGCAAAGGAGCGATCGCGCAAAGCTTTATTTGATCGTCAGCAGAATGAACGCAATCGTTTACAGCATTTGGACATGTTGCGCTATCAACTCAAGGAATTAGAAGCGGCGAATTTAGATGATCCCGATGAATTAGATAATCTCGAAAGCGATCGCAATCGGTTAGCCCATAGTGTGGAATTACAAAAGCAAGGCTATGCCGTGTACGAAGCGCTTTATCAGAATGACAGTGGCAATGCTTGTGCAGATTTATTAGGACAGGCGGAGTCAATTCTTACAGAAATGGTCACACTCGATCGCGAATCTGAGGGCATTCTTGAACTAGTTTCTAGCGCCCTTGCTCAAGTCGAAGAAGCAGGGCGACAGATCAACAATTATGCCAATCGTCTGGAATCTGACCCCGAACAATTGGAAGCGATCGAGCAACGAATTAATCAAATCAAGCAAATCTGTCGTAAATATGGCACGCTTCCCGAAGCGATCGCTTATACTGAAAAGCTCCAACTTGAACTTGCTGAACTTACCGATCAAAGCATTTCTATTGAAGATTTAGAACGTAAAGCTGCGGCTGATTTACAGGCTTTGCTGAAAGCTTGTAAGAAATTGACGGAATTACGTCGGCAAACGGCGATCGCTCTCGAACAAGTGCAAATCGATGCTTTGAAAATGCTGGCGATGGAAAAAGTTCGTTTTCAGGTCGGAATTTATCTGAGTGAACCCAACGCATTAGGCGGCGATCGTATAGTCTTTGAGTTTAGTCCTAATCTTGGCGAGCCTTTGCAACCTCTTGCAGAAACTGCTTCAGGTGGTGAGATGAGCCGATTTTTATTAGCTCTGAAAACCTGTTTTGTAAAGCAGAAAACCCAAGATTCTCAACCAGCACCTGATGAATTTAATCATGCGAAGGTTGGCACAATGGTATTTGATGAAATTGATGCTGGCGTATCAGGTCGTGTTGCCCAAGCGATCGCTACGCAACTCTGGCAACTGAGCCGTAGCTCTCAAGTCCTTTGCGTGACTCACCAGCCATTAATCGCTGCGATCGCCGATCGACATTTTCATGTCAGCAAGCAGGTAATCGGCGATCGGACTCAAGTGCAAATTCGCCTATTAGAATTGGAAGAACGGAAACAGGAGCTAGCTCAGATTGCTTCAGGAATGAATGTTGAGGAGGGGAAAGAAGGAAAAAGGAAAAAGGAAAAAGGAAAAAATATTGATAAGGAGAGTGTTAGTAGTACGGTGTCTCAGGCGATCGCTTTTGCTGAGTCTTTGCTAGAGCAGGCTGCTACGATCAAAGCTAGTAGCTAAAATATTAAGGCTGACCAGCAATCAATTGCTGGCTAAAATCTTCGTCTGCTTCAGCAGACTGAAGAGTAATAATTCTAATTAACCCGCTTCAACGGGTTTTAGCTTTTAGCCCGCACTTGAGTACGGGCTGCTGTGGATACGATGCTCTTTCTCGCTCAATTAAATATATGAATACTCAAGATCAACCTGATAAGCAACCTGAGACTAAGCAAGAACCAATTCTCTGCCCTCACTGCCTGCGCACAGCCACTAATGGCATTAAATGCCAAGGTATTTGTGTTGCTGATAGTAATTATTGATTTCTATGTTGCTAATCGTTGCGGAACTTTACCGTTTCTCAATTAAGTATTCTTAGTAATTTACACTAGGGGCATAGCTATCAACTTATTACATGAATTATTAATCTTTCTAAACTCAATTTGTTGTAATTACTAACCTTATACCTATGTCACAACCCACGATTGAATCTGTTTTACAAGAAAAGCGATTGTTTGAGCCTTCTGCGGAATTTTCGCAAGCTGCTCATATTAAAAGTCTTGCTGAATATCAACAAATTTATGATCGAGCCAAAGCCGATCCTGCTACCTTCTGGGCTGAGCTAGCCGAGCAGGAACTCTACTGGTTTGAGAAATGGCACACCGTTCTCGATTGGCAACCACCATCAGTGAAATGGTTTGACGGTGGCAAAATTAATATTTCCTACAACTGTCTCGATCGCCACTTGACCACTTGGCGCAAAAACAAAGCGGCTCTAATTTGGGAAGGTGAAAATGGCGACTCGCGTACGCTGACCTATAGCCAATTGCATCGCGAAGTTTGTCAGTTTGCCAATGCCCTCAAACAATTAGGAGTCCAAAAAGGCGATCGCGTTGGTATTTATATGCCAATGATTCCTGAAGCAGCGATCGCCATGCTTGCCTGTGCGCGAATCGGTGCGGTACATGGGGTCGTATTTGGTGGATTTAGTGCCGAAGCTTTACGCGATCGCCTTGTTGATGCCGAAGCAAAACTTGTCATCACTGCTGATGGTGGTTGGCGCAAAGATGCGATAGTGCCATTAAAAGAGCAAGTAGATAAGGCGATCGCTAATGGAGCCGCACCTTCCGTTACCGATGTCTTGGTTGTGAAACGGACAGGTCAAAATACGCATATGACCGCAGGGCGCGATCATTGGTGGCATGACTTACAGCAGGGCGTTTCCGCTAAATGTGATGCAGAACCAATGGATAGCGAAGATATGCTATTCGTTCTTTACACCTCTGGCAGTACTGGCAAACCAAAGGGAGTCGTGCATACTACGGCTGGTTATAATCTTTATAGCCATATGACCACCAAATGGATTTTTGATCTTAAAGATACCGATGTGTATTGGTGTACTGCTGATGTGGGCTGGATTACAGGACATAGCTATATTGTGTATGGTCCATTATCCAATGGTGCAACCACACTGATGTATGAAGGAGCGCCCCGCCCTTCCAATCTTGGCTGTTTTTGGGATGTAATTGAGAAGTATCAGGTGAGTGTTTTCTATACTGCACCTACTGCAATTCGCGCCTTTATCAAAATGGGTGAGCATCATCCTAATACTCGTGATTTGACATCACTGCGTTTATTGGGAACCGTCGGTGAGCCGATTAATCCTGAAGCTTGGATGTGGTATCACCGCGTGATTGGTGGTAGTCGATGTCCGATTGTGGATACATGGTGGCAAACGGAAACAGGTGGAGTCATGATTACAGCGCTTCCTGGAGCGGTTCCCACAAAACCAGGTTCGGCAACACTTCCATTTCCAGGGATTATTCCTGATATTGTCGATCTTGAAGGTAATCCTGCCCATGAGAACGAAGGCGGTTATCTAATCGTGCGTCATCCTTGGCCAGGAATGATGCGAACGGTTTACGGTGACCCAGAGCGTTTCCGTAAGAGCTATTGGGAGCATATTCCCCCCAAAGATGGCAACTATGTCTATTTTGCAGGTGATGGCGCTCGTAAGGATGAAGATGGCTATTATTGGGTGATGGGTCGCGTCGATGATGTAATTAACGTTGCTGGTCACCGTTTAGGAACCATGGAAATCGAATCGGCGCTAGTTTCTCACCCTGCGGTTGCTGAAGCGGCTGTAGTTGGTAAGCCTGATGAGTTAAAAGGTGAGGATATCTTTGCCTTTGTAATTCTGGAAGGCGATCGCCAACCTAGTGAAGAACTCGCTAAGGAACTCAAAAAACACGTTGTCGGTGAAATTGGGGCGATCGCACGTCCGAATGAGATTCGCTTTGCGGAAGCCTTGCCTAAAACTCGATCGGGGAAAATTATGCGGCGTTTACTGCGATCGCTTGCCTCTGGTCAAGAAATCACCAGCGATACTTCTACTCTAGAAGATCGTTCGATTCTTGATAAGTTACGCGAAGGTGCATGACTTAGACAAAGAAGGATCTCAATTTAGTTGAGATCCTTCTTTGTAAATATTTCTGTTATCGGCTTACTTGGTGTAAGCCGATCTCTTAATCATGTTTTTATGCTATAATATTAAGAATTGTTAAGAAATGTAAATCATGATGCAATCGCAAAATTTTATTGATTTTAATATTGGTCAAGTTAAAGCACCAATCACATTAAGCTCAAGTAGTAGAAAAGACTATGCCGTCTTAATGCCCATAAATGATTCCGATAAGCCAATTACAGGTAATTGGTTATTCCCTTGGGAAGATGAGATTAGGAAAAGTTCTCAATCTGAAAAAAGGATCTTGATAAAACTTGAATACGAGAAGAAGGTACTTGGATTAGTGAATTATATAGTTGGCGAAAGTCGAAATACATTAGTTATTGAGCATTTAGAGACAAAACAAAATGTAAAAGATAGGCTTGTTGAACCTATTGGAAAATGGTTATTATGGTATTGTTACAAAGTTGGCATCAAATTCTGCTTAGGTAAAGATCTAGAGAATAAACCTTTGATTTTCCTTTTTTCTAAGCCTAAAGCATCCAACTACTACAAAGAAAAAATAGGCATGACCTATAAGAACTCTATACGTTTAGAACAAGGTGAAGTGTATGCATTTACCGATTCGAGAAGCAGGGCACAAGAATATATCGAAAGTCTCATCACGCAATACGGTCAACCACTCCTTAATGAGACGCAGCAAGCGCTCTAGAGGATTTGGAGTTATGGTTACATATCTAAAACCTGAAGAAGTTATGGCTGGCACTAAGCAAGTAAGAACTTACAAAGAGTGGGAAGATTTACTTAGTGGAGATTTCGGTAAAGAAATTGGAATTATTTGGTAGCTTAAAGACTTTTACTCTAGCCTTCTATCGTTATAAATGGCAAGGGTAATATGCGATCGCTTGCCTCTGGTCAAGAAATCACCAGCGATACTTCCACTTTAGAAGATCGTTCGATTTTAGATAAGTTACGCGAAGGTGCTTAACAAAAAATAGGCTGTGCGATGCACAGCCTATTTTTTGTTATTTAAGCTCGGCAAGAGCTTTACGAGCTTGGGTTAAACCATCAATATTGCCCTGTTGATTAAAGAATCGCTCAGCACTTTCTAACATCTTGCGAGCTTCGATCGCGCGTTGTTGAGTTGCTAATAACTTGCCTAAGGCTAGATAAGTTGGTGCATCCTCTGGCTCAGCTTCAAGGATCTGGCGATAAGCCACGATCGCACCCGATAGAGAGCCCTGCTGAATATAAATGTCAGCGATCTCCCGTTGCAACTCGATCAAATTATTAACAGGGATATTTCTTGCTCCTGCGGCTCGGCGGAGAGAGGCGATCGCTTCAGCATAATTGCCTTCACTTTGAAAGACCTTAGACATGGCAAGATTAGCTTGAGGGTGTCGAGGATCGACTTCTAAAGCTCGTTTGAACTTAGCGATCGCCTCTTCATATTGATTTTGCTCAGCAAATAAACCACCAAGAGCCACCAGTACATCAGCGTCAAAAGGAGCAATCTTATCGGCTTGGTTATAAGCGGCAAAAGCACCTTTCTGATCTCCTGAGAGTTTTAAAACGTAGCCCAAATTCAGATAAATCTTGGCATTCCTAGGTGCAACTGCGATCGCTTGACGATAGATTTTTGCAGCTTCGGCATATTGTTTTTGTTCAGTCAACAGAAAGCCAACACTGTTGTAAGCATCTATATTTTGGCGTTCCAAGGCGATCACACGACGATAGGCGTTTAACGCGCTAGGATAGTCTTTAATGCGGACATAGACAAAACCTAATGCATTAAAGGCTTTCGCATTATTGGCATCTAATTTAGTAGCTTTATCTAGAGCCGCGATCGCTCCAGAATAATTATTCTGTTGAGTTAGTAAAAATCCAAGGCTAGTAAAAATGCGTGAGTTCCTTGGCTCCAAGTTCGCAGCCTGTTGATAAGCTGCGATCGCGCCTGAAATGTTATTGTTTTGCCACAGTTGTCGCCCCTGCCTGATCCATTCCGTAGCATCCTTTTGGGCTTGGGCATGAGCACTTTCGGTCATCGGCAGAGTCATAACCCCTGCGATCGTTAATACTAGAGCGAGATTTGTAAGGCTGGTGAGTGAACGAAACAAGCGCATAAGCTTTTTAAATTACATTAATGATTTTCTATGGTTGCCCGTATAGCAGACCATAAAATTTCTATTCTTCAGGGTTTGACTCTTCCATATTAACAAGCTCGACTGAGTTCGGGGCATTACGAGCATCAGTAAAATCCGTTCCTTCAATACTTTTCAGTGTTGATAGATAAGTTCCTGTCAAATCTGCACCAATTAACTTGGCATTAGCAAGATTTGCCCAATTTAGCTTGGCGTTAGTCAAATTAGCGCGGCTAAGATCGGCTCCAGCGAGATTTGCACCCGTTAAATTTGCCCTTGTTAAATCTGCTTCGGTGAGATTTGCCCCACGTAAGTCTGCCCCATTCAGGTAAGCTCCCGTCAAAAAGGCGTTTGATAGATTAGCTCGACATAGGCGCGATCTCGTTAAGTTGGCACTTGTCAGAAAAGCATTACTGAAATTGGTTTCCACTAAGACCGCATCACTGAGATCAGCTTCAATTAAAAATGCTTCGGAGAGATTTGCGCCAATTAACGAAGCTTGTTCGAGAATAGTGCCATTGAGATTTGCTTGAATCAGAATGGAACCACTCAAATTTGCTCTTACTAAATTTGCCAGATTTAGTTCCACATCTTCTAAATTGGCAATATCCAGAGTTATTTCCTCTAGATCTGATTCAATAAAATTTGCTCCAGTCAAATTTGCTCCAGTCAAAATCAATCCGATGAGCGATCGCTTACTAAAGTCGCGATCGCCCAAAGCGTAACTTTCGAGAAGTTCTTTTGCATTCATGATTGATTGACAGACGATTAGGGACGATAACCCGAAGCAAGCAACTGCGCGACCGACTTGGCATGGTAGGACAAGATAATATCTGCACCAGCACGCTTCATGCTTAACAGAGTTTCAAACATTACCTTCTTCTCATCAATCCAGCCGAGTTGCGCCGCCGCCTTAACCATTGCATATTCACCACTAACGTTGTAGGCGGCTACAGGTACATTGGTTGCATCTTTGACCTTGGCGATGATATCCAAATAAGCGAGAGCAGGCTTGACCATCACAATATCTGCGCCTTCAGCAATGTCGAGATAGACTTCCTTAATGGCTTCGCGAGAATTGGCTGGGTCCATTTGATAGGTCTTTTTATCACCAGACTTAGGTGCAGAACCTAGGGCATCGCGGAAAGGTCCATAGTAAGCAGAGGCATATTTTGCTGAATAGGCGAGAATGCCCACATTCTCAAATCCAGCTTCATCTAGCCCTTGTCGAATCGCTCCAATCCGACCATCCATCATGTCAGATGGTGACACAAAATCAGTTCCTGCGGCAGCTTGGGAAACAGACATTTTGACAAGAACTTCGACGGTTTCGTCATTAAGAATTACGCCGTTATCATCAATGATGCCATCATGTCCATGTGTAGTGAAAGGATCGAGGGCAACATCGGTAAAAATAATAATATCAGGAACTACTGCCTTAATGGCGCGAACTGCACGCTGTGCTAGTCCTTCAGGATTAAAACTTTCACTACCTGTGAGATCTTTTTTCTCTTCTGGTACAGCAGGGAAAAGGGCGATCGCCTTAATTCCTAATGCATAAATCTCTTCTACTTCTTTTACCAATAGATCGAGAGTAAAGCGATAGGCTTCGGGCATTGAAGGGATTTCAACACGATTATTCTCTCCTTCCATCACGAACATAGGATAGATGAAGTCATCTGTTGTTAAATGATTTTCTCTAACTAGGCTACGGACAGAAGGATTACGGCGGAGTCGGCGAGGACGATGTGTGAGTTGCATTGATGTTTCTTGACTTTTCTTAATGAATTTGCGTTAAAAACATTTAGTAAAACATTTATTTTTTAGATATGTATTATACCAGAATCACTAACACTAATTCCAAAAAGAAAAGTGGCGCGATGCGCCACTTTTCTTTATAAACACTCAAACGTTTACTAAAAAGAAAGGCAGCGCGAAGCGCTGCCTTTCTTTTAAATACCCAAACGTTGATAGATTTGGTCAAGATTTTTAAGATGCTTATTAGGATCGAAGCAAGCAGCTAACTCTTCTTCAGAGAAAGTTTTCTTGACGGTTTCATCTTCGCTGATCAACTTACGGAAATCGCCGTCAGTTTTATTCCATGCAAGGTGGGCAGCTTTCTGGACGATCGCATAGCTATCTTCACGGCTCAAGCCCTTAGTGACTAGTCCCAGCAGCACTTGCTGACTAAAGACCACACCACCATAACAATAGAGATTGCGCTCCATGTTGTGGGTATGCACCAACAGATTTTTGGTTAAGTCAGTGATTTCTCTAAGCATGAAGTGGGTGAGGATGCAGCTATCAGGTAGCAATACCCGTTCCGCCGCACTGTGGGAAATATCGCGTTCATGCCATAGCGCCACATTTTCCAGAGCCGTCGTCGCATAGCCACGCAACAACCGCGCCATACCTGTTAAACGCTCAGAACGGATGGGATTGCGCTTGTGAGGCATTGCTGAGGAGCCTTTTTGTCCTTTGGTGAAATGCTCTTCCACTTCGAGGACATCGGTGCGCTGAAGGTTACGGATTTCGACGGCAAAGCGTTCGATTGATGCGCCGATCAGGGCTAATACTTGCGAAAACTCGGCATGGCGATCGCGGGAAATCACCTGCGTAGATGCACAATCGGGCTGAAGTCCCAATTTTTGACAGGCGATCGCTTCAATGCGAGGGTCAACATTGGCATAGGTTCCCACTGCGCCCGAAATTTTACCGACAGCGATAGTCTTATTTAAGTTCAATAGGCGATCTCGATGGCGCAACATTTCCGCTAACCAGCCAGCAAGTTTAAATCCAAAGGTAATTGGCTCTGCATGGATACCATGTGTCCGACCCGACATAATCGTGTAGCGATGTTGTTGGGCTTGGTAGCGAATCGCTTGGATGGCTTCTTCTAACTGGGCTTGGATGATTTCTAAACTATCAACTAATTGCACTGCTAGAGCTGTATCTAGCACATCGGAACTAGTCAAACCGAGGTGAATATAGCGTCCTGCATCACCTACATATTCATTTACGTTGGTCAAAAACGCGATCATGTCGTGCTTGACCGTTAACTCAATTTCATTGACGCGATCGGCATCAAAGTTTGCTTTCGCCTTAATTTCTTCGACAGCATCGGCAGGTATATAGCCTAATTCAGCCTGTGCTTCGCAAACGGCGATTTCAACTTGCAACCAAGTTTGGTACTTATGGCGATCCGTCCATAGCCGACCCATTTCGGGCAATGTATAGCGTTCTATCAAAACTTACGCTCTTGAAATAATCACAATTTTTAATTATAGCAAGTTTTTTTAGCTATAGCTAAAACCCAAAAAATAGAAAGGCGGCGCTTCGCGCCGCCTTTCTATTGCATCATCGTCAAAATACCTTGCTGTCCTAGCAACATTTCGCGCAAAAGACTAAAAATCCCCACTCCAATCACTGGTGATATATCAATACCGCCGATGGGTGGGATTAACTTTCTTAGTAAAAACAGTAAAGGCTCAGTTGGAAAAGTAATTAGGCTATAGGGGAATTGCTTGAGGGGAATCTGGGGATACCATGTCATGATGATCCGAAATATATACATCAGGATAAATAATCCCAACACAATATTGAGAGTAAGAGAGCTAATGGCGATCGCGTCCACAACAGTAACCAGTTTCTAATTTCAAATGCTTAATGCGATCAATCCTAACAGTTTTACTTGCTTTTGGAGTAGGTTATGCTTCCATAAATCGTAGTTTTCTCATTACTAGTCCAAGCCCAAAGTTCATCGCCATATGAGAAATGCCAACATTCTTAGAATGCTTCACCAATTTGCTATAGTTCTTCACTTCATTTAATAATTCGTGATCGCACTTTATTTAGCATTATCGCTAACTAGAAATTACTCTAATCATTACCATTTGGCTCATCTAGGTAAATAGGTGGAAGGAGGCATAAGAAGACGACGAAGGAAATCAAAATCAATCCAGCTAAGATTGTATGCCCACTCAAACATGGCTACATATAGATACAAATACTTTTTGC
>JBIKYZ010000395.1:0-3985 GCA_044354985.1 Pseudanabaena sp.
GATGTTCATGCAACTTTTCGCGAAATAGGTTAATCTCTTTCATAGGGGTTTTATTTGCGATGTGGTTATCTTTTATAAAACCCCTTCCTGTCTACTTTTGCAACTTTTTGTCCTGTACTAAGAAAAAATATACAAAACGCATCATTAGTTCATTCTCATTATTCATTCGCAACAGAGGTGTTTTTTATGGCTAGACAGGTAGAAATTTGGAACGATCGCGCTGAAATCGCCTCAAGAGCGCTGTTATTGTGCCAGCTTGCCTATGATGAAGCGATCGCTAAAAGTCAAAGATTTACTATTGTCGCCGCAGGTGGTAGCACACCTCGCGTCTTGTATGAACTCTTAGCAAATAAAGAATGGGACTGGTCAAAGGTACATGTTTTTTGGGGAGATGAGCGCTATGTACCTGTTAGCGATCCTCAAAGTAATGAAGGTATGACTCGGACCGCATGGCTTGATCATGTAGTAATTCCTGAGTCAAATATCCATGCAGTCCCCACTGATGCTGAGGACCCTGCGATCGCGGCGGCAAAATACGAGCAGCATATTCAAGAATTTTTCGGTGTGCGTGCGGGAGAAATCCCTCAATTTGATTTGATGTTGCTAGGAATGGGTGATGATGGGCATACGGCTTCGTTATTTCCACATACTAAGGCGCTCAAAGTTATTGATCGGCTTGTAACCGTCGGAGAAAAAGATGGACAACCTCGGATCACGATGACTGTAACTTTGATTAACCAGTCCAAAGAGATTATTTTCATGATTGAAGGTGCTGCGAAAGCGAAGGCTTTAACTGCGGTGTTAGCTCCCAAAGGCGATATCAATCAATATCCATCACGATTGATCACAGGAAATACGATCTGGCTATGCGATCGCACGGCGATGAAATCCAAATAATATATAAGGTGGGCACTTCGTTCCCACCTTATATACCAGCTAATTAAAATCGTGTCTAAACTAAATCCTGAGCAGTATGAACGTCTCAGACGTGAAGCTAAATCTCCCTATCGAGGTCTCCGCATATTTATCTATATTGCTTTTGCAGGATCAGGATTTATTGGGGCAGTTGTTTTTTTTGCAAGATTAATTGCTGGGAATGGTGACTTAGAGACAAATTTGGGGAACTTTGCCTTGCAGATTGGGGTTTTAGCTTTAATGCTATGGCTATATCGAATTGATCGCAGTAAAAAGTTAAAGTAACTAAATTGGCATAATTACAGCGCCTTGCGCTAAGCCCCAAACCAAGATGTTTTTTGACAATGCTGCTTTGCAATTTCAAAAAATATCTGATGGTGCATTTGATCGATAATTGCGATAAAGCCCACAAACATGTGCTTTCTGCATAGAGGAAAGCACATGTTTGTGGGCTTTATATTAATTGCAACTACATACTTAGTCAATTGCTATAATGACTAAATCACTTTAATTTTGATTAATCTGCAATTCAAAAAAATCTGCAATTTAGTCTAAACTGATATTTTTTTAACCTTAGAAACACTTCAATTTCATATTAGGTTTGGGACGGCTTGATATGCAAAGTTGCAAAAATGCAATAGAGGAATTGGTAATTGCAGAAATTGACTTACAAATTTCTCATTTACCCCAATACCGCCGCGATCAGATTAACTTAAGCGAAGTCGCAGCCTATGCGTTAAACCGCTTACCGCCGATGTACGCAACATCAAAATTAGGTTGGCTAAGACAACGCAAAAAAGCTACTACCGAAATGCGATCGCAAATTGAATCCGCAGTTCGTCGAGCACTAGTCAGTGTTAAACCTGACGCATTAAGAGACTCTAGACCTCTACCATCGCAAGAGGTTGCTAGTCACGCGCGTTCTCTTGCTGCACTCCAACAAATTTTAGGTGCAGAAAATGCCTCTTGGAAGGATATTCCCACGGCTCTAGAGAATGCCTTGATGACAGTTAAGCTTAAAAGCGCCGTGAGTAATACCTACATGGTTACGGGTAGACGAGAAGCAATTGCTGGAAGAGATGAAACAGTTTTTGATCTTAAGCAACCTGAGATTTCTTGGAAAGGCAGACAGGTTCAAACCTCAGTAAATCCAAGCAAAGATCAGCAAAAAGCTAGAGATTTTCAAACTTATATGGTGGATGTTAATTATCAATTCAGTAATGTATTAGAAAAATTAGTACTGTCCCTTGCCTATCATCAAATTCAAAAATTACATCCTGCGATCTCGGAAACAGTGGATCTCGGTGAAGCAACTGCCTATGTATTAAATCGGCTTCCTCCCATGTATGCAACTTCAGAAAAAGGCTACAAATCTTTAAGACTGAGAGCGCGAGAAGTATACGGTAAAGAGGTAGTAGCTGCTCTCAAAGAGGCGATCGCTGTTTGCGTGGAGGCTCCAAATATTGAAAAAGTCCCTTTGCCTTTAGCTCGTTTTGAAGCGGAGCTAGAAGACTCATTGGAGCAACTGAGTTGGATCTTGCAACGCGATGATATCAATTGGCGCAATGCGCCATTTATCGTTGAGGAATGTTTGCTTAAAGTTGTCAATAATGAAATGCAATGGCGTAACCGCAGCGATTATAACTATCCATAGACTCCATAAATCATCCTTTTGGTGATATTTATCATAAAAAAGCACGCCATGTGGGTGTGCTTTTTTTATGATTTAGGATTACAAATCTTTGCGCTCAAACCAGACCCAGTAATACCAAATTAAGAAATGGCTAAGCCATTTCTTAATTTGGTATTACTGGGTCTGGTTTTTGATTAGCAGTGTAGTCACACTTTCGTGAATTGGCATAAATTTTTTAAAATTTATTGTGGTTAGTTTTATTTGAAACTAATGCAGGAAGTTTTTTTTGTTTCCTGTCATTTGGGGATTGCAATTGCATGATTTGTAGTGTTGATTGCTTAGAATTAATTAAGCTTGAATTGTTTACATTATATTTACCAATACATTTCAGCTTAGGATTCCGTTCAATGATTTGATCTAACATGGACAGACGCTCACGAGACGCTTGCATGTCATTAGGATTTGCATCAATCCATTTAGTGTATTCATCTAGAGCATCATACCAATAAAGATTTTCTGCAAAGATTCTCGCCTTCTCTAGATTTGTTGAAGCTACATTTACTTGTTCAACTACTGATGAGTTACTTTCCCTTTTGACAATTGCTCTAGTGTCAATTTGATTACTACTATTTAGAGCTTCGCTATCAGCTTGCATATAGCGAATATGCCAAGCGTAAGTTTTTCCAATCTCCAAAGTAGGAGAATTAGGAGGCAGTGTAAACCTATATAGTCCAGAACTAGCTTTAAGAATCCCTACTGAGCGCGATCTGAAAATAGATTTAGCATTAGCACCTAAACCTTCCTTCAAAATGAAATATATATAAAAGTTTTTATCGTTTTTTACTTCGTTTTGTGATTTATGGTCGATATACCAATAGAAAGTTGGACGTTCTGCAAGTGTTCTTGCTCCATCATCAGGAGCTAAAAGATCTACAGCAACTAGATTGCCTAAATTAGCACATCTGACTGTTCCTCTTTCATAATATCGATTTTGAACTATCCCTAAACCATAAGAACTACTATCCTTTGATCTCACTGCATTTGGCACAAACCAACTAATTGCAACAAGGAAGATTGTCGTCAAGCCCAATTCAGGCAAATGGAATAGAGATCGCCAGATGTAAAGTCTCATCTTTACCCATTCCCTAACCGTAAATATTCATTATTTACTAGCTATTCGGTTCTCTAAATTATATCAACCCTAAGCTTGTTCGATACACAGCCAAAATTACTACCTCTGATAATGCGCTTTCATAAACCAATGCCAAGTGCCATCATCCCAAAAAATCAGCGATCGCATTAAATAAAAAAATCGTAATTGCTCAACGCAGGAAAATTGACAAAAAGGGAAAAGCTGATAAATTAAAGAAATGAAAGAACTACCCAACCTAAAAGAACTAACAGACGAGGCAAAAGAAGCCTTGATAGTCAAGTTAT
>JBIKYZ010000141.1:0-13188 GCA_044354985.1 Pseudanabaena sp.
GACTAGTTAGAAAGACCCTATCCTTTTCTAAAAAGTTGGAAAATCACATCGGAGCCATTTGGAATTTTATTCATCATTACAACGCTTCTTTGCCTGCTCGTTCATCCTTTCCTTTTTAGGACTACCGATAATTGAACCATGTATATCGGTAATCGCCACCATTGCGGTGTTATTTAAAGCATTGGTAATGTTTCGTAGTTGAGTTTGCGATTGCTTAATTGCGGTGATATCGCGCACAATTTTGGAAGCACCAACGACTTCCCCTGCCGCATCAATTACTGGAGAAATTGTGAAAGATACGTCTCTCGGACTGCCATCTTTGTGGAGACGAATACTTTCAAAATGCTCCATGCGCTCTCCCCGTTTGAGACGATCGACAAACACTTCTTCCTCTTGTGCGCGATCGCTGGGAATCATCATGGAAATAGATTTTCCTAATACTTCATCGGCAGAATAACCAAACATTCTCTCGGCGGCTGGATTCCAACTGGTGATATTTCCATCAAAAGTGTTTGTAACAATCGCATCATTAGAGGACTCAACCACCGAAACTAACAAACGAGAAGCTTGCGCAGCTAGTCTTAGCTCCAGTTGACTGACAACCAAATTACTGAGCATCTCCAATTGCCTGATCTGTTGAGAGGTGAGTTGTTTTGGCTCAACATCGATAACACATAAAGTCCCCAAGGGGTACTCATCGGGAGTAATTAAAGGTACTCCTAAGTAAAATCGGATTTTTGGCTCACCAACAACCAAAGGATTATCCGAAAAACGTGGATCTTCTATAGCGTCTGGAACATGCAAAATCTCTTTTGCTGCCACAACATGACCACAAAAAGAAATTTCACGCGATGTCTCAGTTGCATCAATCCCCACCCGCGATTTAAACCATTGCCGATCGCGATCGACTAAAGAGATTAAAGCGATCTGCGTTCCACAAATATCCGAAGCCAGTTGAGTCAAGTCGTCATATACCTGCTCTGGTAATGTATCAAGAATTTTGTAGCGATCAAGAGCCACTTGGCGATCGCTTTCATTTTCGGGAATCTCAGGCTGTTTCATAGAATTAACTACAGTGAGTTTTTCAATAGCAGAGTTTTGGGATAGCACGCTAGAGATTTGAGTCGCTTATTTCCGCACATCTCTAAGATCAATTTTTGCATGAAAAAGATCTAATTGTTTTAGTTTAATAAGCTTGCTGATATATTATTAGCCCCCCCTTGCAAAGGGGGAAGACTAGTAATCTTGTTCCCTCCCCTTTGCAAGGGGAGGGTTAGGGTGGGGTAATTAATTAGATTTGAAAACTTATTTAGTTGTGTAGTTGTCTGTACAAGGTAGCTTGGTAATACCAAAACACAAAATGGCTACGCCATTTTGTGTTTTTAAAACCCTTACAGGGTTTGGTTTTTAATTCACAGAAGTGTTGCCACACTTTTGTGAATTGGTATAAGGGGGAATTAGAGGCAGTAACTTCTCAAACACGCTCTAAAAAAAACAAACCTGAAAGGTTGCCTCCCTGCGGGGCGCAGCCTTTCAGGATCATCTACTTATCAATTTTTTCACTATCAAGAAAATCAATATTTTCGTAAAGTGCTGATAGAGGGAAATGCAGATCGATGCTGGTGATGTGAATAAGCGGATCATCTTGATCGAAATTTGTCTGTTCGATCGCAATCGATACATATTCCCAAGCTCGATCAAGCCTCTGGTAAATTTCAATTCTGGGACGTTCAGAGTTGATGAGAATATAGGTTTGTAGCGTATCGATCAACATATAGTTCTGCTGCTTGATACCGCGATCGCGAGCTTCTGTTGTGGGAGATAAGACTTCGGCAATGAGAGTGGGGTATTGCAAGAAATCACGAGAGAAGCGATCGCGCTCATCACAGGAAACCACAACATCAGGATAATAATACTTCCCAGATCTGATGGTGACCTTGGCATCATTGACAGATACCTTGCAACCTTTACCCCGCAGATGCGGAATTAATAATGCCGATAAATTTGCAGGAATCTGGCTATGGGGAACCGTGCCGCCTGTCATCGCAATAATTCTACCGTTTTCGTATTCATGTCTGCTATCTTGCACACTTTCCCAAGCGAGATATTCTGTGGGCGACATGATTATTTGTTCATCTTGTGGGCTTATGTATTGTGGTTGAGCAATCATAACTTAACTCTCCTATAAATCTCCAAAGCGATCGCGATATTGTTTGAGTTGTTCTGCCATTTCTGCAAGCTGTTGAGCCGCTAGATCAGCCCTTTGCTTTTCCTGATCAGCCCGATCACTTTCTTGCTCTAGCTTTTGATTAATCTCGATATAAGAATAAAACTTAGTACCGTCAGGACGATAAATCTGTAACTCCTCACTGATATCAAAGCGAATACCAAGTCTAGGACTGACCCAGTTATGCACTTCGCTAACACTGTCCAGACTGCGATCGCCTCTAATCCAAATTTCTAGATCATTGGTTTCAGGATCGTAAACGTAATATTCCTCGACATTGTAGAGCGAGTAAAACAGCAACTTCTTTGACATCTCAATTCGAGAATTACTAGGAGAGAGAATCTCAAATACAACTTGCGGTGCAATATCATCCTCCAGCCATTGCTGATATGAACCGCGATCTCCTTTTGGTCTGCCAAATACCACCATTGTATCGGGAGCTGCCACGATTTTATTTTGTCCCTTGACGGCATACCAAAACAGATCGCCTGCTACAAATACCTGAGCATCATTGGCATATAGCCAATCAATATTTTGCTGAATTGTCAAAATCCAACGAAACTGTTTCGTATTATCTGCCATTGGTTTTCCATCACTTTCAGGATAGAAGATATCTCCTATGCTTTCAGCCGTGCTTTGACTTTTGCTTAATTGACTAACCATAGCTTTTGCATTGTCCAAACTCAGGTTGATTTGATTATATCGCTGTTATCGAAAACCAAAACCCAAAGATCGTGAGGTGGCGCGAAACGCCGCCTCACGATCTTTGGGTTTTGACTATCCCAAAAACTTCTCTACACAACGGGCAAAAATCTCCACGCCCGTTGCCAGAGCCGTCTCATCAAAATTGAAGCGAGGATGATGGTGGGGATAGGCTAAGCCCTTATCTGGATTTGCAGAACCGAGAAAGAAGTAGCATCCAGGAACAGCTTCCAAAAAGAAAGATACATCTTCACCGCCCATTGTTTGACATTCAGGAACGATACCTGCGGGAGTTTCGATCACGGTTTCAGCAACGGAGCGAACTAATTCTGCGATCGCATAATCATTAATTACAGGTGGATAGAGCTTGGTGTATTTCAACTCATAGGAAGCTCCATGAGTCGCACAGACACCAGCGATCACCTCTTCCAGTCGCAATGCTAATTTTACGCCAACTTCAGGATTAAAGAATCTCACTGTGCCACTGATTCGGGCGGAGTCGGCAATGATATTATTAGCGGAACCTGCGTGAAATTCCCCAATACTAATTACAGCGGATTCAAGGGGATTAACATTGCGCGAGACAATACTATGAATAGTATTTACTACTTGAGCAGCAACTAAAATGGAATCAATAGTTTGATGGGGAAGTGCGCCATGTCCGCCGCGTCCGATAATTTTGCAATGGAAGTATTCTGTTGCAGCCATTAATGCACCGCTTTTTACACCAACAGTACCAAGTGGTAAATTATTCCAAAGATGTAACCCAATTACCGCATCAACTTTAGGATTTTCGAGCACACCCGCCTCGATCATTGGTTTTGCGCCGCCTGGCCCCTCCTCGGCGGGCTGAAAAATTATTTTCACAGTGCCACTAAACCGATCGCGATTTTCCCATAGATATTTTGCCGTACCGATCGCGATCGCTGTATGTCCGTCATGACCGCAGGCGTGCATCAGTCCGTCAATTTGCGATTTATAACTAACGATATTTTCTTCTTGGATCGGGAGCGCATCCATATCAGCACGGATCGCTAAAACTTTGTTATTGCCTTTTTTTGTCCCTGCGATCGTGGCGACGAGACCAGTTTGGGCGATGCCTGTTTGGTGTGGAATACCCCATGCAGTTAATTTTTCAGCGATCGCATTAGCTGTGCGCTTTTCTTTAAACCCAAGCTCAGGAAAGCGATGAAAGTCTCTCCGCCATTGAATTAGACTAGATTTGAGATCGAGAATATCGGCACGAATCTTGAAATTGGTATGGGTGGGTGAGGCAGTGGTAGCAAAAGTCATGATCTTGTGGTGCGATCGCTATATAGGCAAAATTACTATCTCCAATATAACAATCTCAGCTTTACCATTCATCTCAAGGTGTGAAAACTGCGATCGCGGTGGATGTTGTCAAAATTCTGACGCTTTTTCTATTTGATTAATCAAGGTGCAATCATTTTGGCAATGCGGCGCAAAATTTGTAATACAGTCAGAAGATGATCGTCTGGGGGCGAAATAGAAAATAGAGAAGATGGAGCATATTGTGGTGGTTCGGTAGGTAAATTGGGATGATTTAGTTTCAAAAAGCGATATTCGCCACCATTAGTAATTAATCCGAAAGTGGTTTTGGGTGAGTTAGGGCTTGCCAGCATATAGGCAAGGGCTTGAGGTAAAGCTTTGTGCAAGGAAAAGCTACTGCTCTTGGACTCGATGACTAGTACCCACAGACTTTGTTGGATTACGAGAATATCAATGCGTCCTCGATAGACGGTTTCACCATCATTGGTGGTTATTTCGATGGATTCTTCGTCAGCGATTGCAAATTGAGAGCTATAAAATCCTGCAAGATCGAGTAATGGGGACAAAATCGCCATTTTAATGATGTTTTCTGAAACCACAGATCGCCGACTAATGCGTTCATAAAGTTCTGCAATCCGTTGCAAATCTTCGCGATCGCTTTCTGTTAGATTTGGCAGATCCTGTTGCCATTCTAAAAAGAAGTTGCGATCGTCATTCCGTTGTAAGAGAAAGTCTTGCTCTAGTCTCTCAAGGCTTGTTTCTTCAGAAATTCGGAGAAGTTGAACCATAGTTTTAATTTTCCTTATTAGGATTTTATTACAGATTTTTAGTTGACAGAAATATCTGTTTTATCTTCAACACATCCAACTAACCCAAGTTCAGTAAATGTTCTGTTGTCAGGCATGAGTTTTGCGACTGCTATTTACCACGTTTAATATTGCTAGCGTTTACAAGATAAATTCCTTATTTAACCCAAGTTGCTACCTATTCGCTCAAAACATAATTTAAAGCAAAAAATACTAGATATTTACATGACAATGGCAGTATTTAGGACTTAGCTAGGTTGTTTTGCACCTGTTTTGAGGTGGTTTTTAATAGGTAGCAACTTGGGTTGTTTAACTAGACCAATAGTTAAAAAGCTGAACTGGCAAATCTTGAGATTTTGGTTTAGGTTGTGGGAGGTTTTGAGAATTATAGATCGCCTGATGAATTATTGAGTAAGTTAGCAATGCGATCGCATATATTCATTAATTCAGAAAATGATAGGGCGGCAAAGCATTACTCCATGAGATCTGCCAATGGGAATGTTGCTCTTCCCACGATCGCAATATCTTTTGCAAATACTCAACCTGCGATCGCGGCAACAAAGCATAAACCCGCACATCCTCTGAACCTTGAGTTTCCACATGCTGAAATTCAGGTTTATAGCGATCAGGATTTAAGCTATCAGTAATCATCTGGCGATAATCGAGAACTTCGTTTTGTAACTGCGATCGCCATTGTTCCTGTTGCAGATATTGCGATCGCTTAGCCAAGAGATAGTCTTTACCTTTGAGATTCGCAGCAGCTTCTGCTTTCGGCGCGATCGCCGAACCAGTAATCAAGAATTCCGCATATCCATCTAGTCTCTCCAAACTTGCTAATAATCTAGCGCCCTCTTCTTTTAAATAAGTTTCTAAAGCCCCAATCGACACAAACGCTGTCCCAAAGCGCAAAGGTAAAAGCGTGCGATCATTAAACAATTCACAAATCAAGCGATCGTGCTGAACGATCACCTGCATCAAAGACTGCTCAGGCAAAAGCTTCAACGCCTCAATATCCACATCTGCTTCAATCGCCGCAATCAAGCGATCGCACTGCAAATACTGAATAGGCTTACCCATAATTCCCAACGGTAAATTGTCTGGAACAGGCGCAAGCAAAATCGCAAACGTATAAAGCATTTTCCCTTTTCCTTTTTCCTTTTTCCTTTTTCCTTGTAGAAGGGCTATCTTCTGAGCTTAATTTGTTTCGGAACTTTAATTTCGTGGGTCTTATGGAAATCATCTTGGACTTTCGCTGTCAAGCTCTTAGAAACTCGCTCCACAATGAACCCCAATACACTATCACCTGTTTTTTGAATCATATCCTGAGCTAGTTTCTGGATGAAGGCGGGAAAATGTAAGGAAACTGTGAGATTTAAATCCCACTCGACACTGGTGATTAACGGATCGTAACTGAGCTTCTCTCCCGCTTTTAAGTCTAATTTTTTCTCCTGTAAGCGCATTTCCGCTTGGAAATCTACTTCATAGCCTTGGGGCTTTTGCTCAGGAATAGGAATAGTAACGATGCGATAAACACAATTTTCATCTGGTGGTAACAAATTTAGCCCCACTCTGGCATCGACTTGAAAACCTAATGCGCCCACTTTGCCGATACCCATCGCGTAGCCAGTTTCCCCAATCGGATCAGCTTTAAAAGGATGAGCACATCGTCGAAACCAGCCCTGATGAGCATCAAAATATTTCATTACGGTTTGCTTATCAGCAAGCAATTCCATATTGCCAATGTAATGATTGCGAAAATGTTTGAAGTCAGAGTTATTGTCAGACTCTTGCGCCAAGCTTTGTCCCTGTACAGTATCAGCGTCAGGATCTTGGAGATCGTACTGTGAGTCATCGGTATTGCCATATTCAGCCAGCATGGCGGCTTCCTGTGCAGGTGTCAACACAAATTCAGAGTCACTATCCCCTGTTGGCTCTGAAGTGAAATCTTGATTTGCAGGCGATCGCATTGGTTCTTGCTGCATGACGGATATCCTAAAACTGCTTATGCGCTAGTTGTTAACTATTTCCATCATAATAGTCTTAGAAGTTCGATTAGGGAAAGCATATGGCTCCGCGTACAGCAGTGATGGAAGCCGTCGAAAAGCTCAACTATCGGGTCACGATAGGTGATGTGGCGGCACAATCTGGACTTAGTTTGAATGTAGCACAGCGTGAAGTACTGGCACTTGCCTCGGAGACTGGGGGCAATATCCAAGTTGCCGAGTCGGGCGAAATTGCCTATAAATTTGCGCCCAATTTTCGCCAAGTCCTTGTCAGTCGTTCATTTTGGCTACAGGTCAAGGAATGGCTCAAGGGCGCATGGAAATGGGTGTTTTACGCGATCCGTATTTCCTTTGGTATTTTGCTGATTGTTTCGATTTTGATTGTGGTGCTGGGCATTATTGCAGCGACGATCGCGCTGCAAAGTCAGGGACGCAGCGACAACGATCGCGATGATCGCCGTAACGATAATCGTGGCGGTGGCGGTGGATTTATCTGGCTCGGTGGTTGGGGCAGCCCCTTCGGCAACCCATTCATCATGTTTGATCCTTACTACTACGAACCAGAGCAAGTTCGTAAACGCGATCCCGATGAAATGGGCTTTTTGGAAAGCGTATTTTCATTTTTGTTTGGAGATGGCAACCCCAATGCCGATCTTGATGAACGTCGTTGGCGCGATATTGCTTCAATGATCCGCAGTAACAATGGTGTAGTCATTGCTGAGCAAATAGCACCCTACCTCGATGAAACTAGCCGTCTAGAGGGTGACGAATATTTTGTGATCCCTGTGCTGTCAAAATTTAATGGTTTCCCCGAAGTCAGTGATGCGGGAACCCTTGCCTATAAATTCCCTGAATTGCAAAAGGTAGCCTCAGAGCGCAAAGCTAAAACTAGCAGTTCCTATTTGCAAGAAAAACTTTGGAAATTCAGCCAAGCCTCTCAAGGCAAAATTGCTTTAGCGATCGGCTTAGGTATTTTTTATCTAGTTGCCTCGTTGTATCTAGGCAGTTTGCTGGGCGATCCGCGTCTCGCTAAGTCCCTTGTTGGATTTTTAGGTTTTATCAATGCGGCCTATGGCTTCCTGCTAGGCTATGCCGTGCTATTCCTATCCACGCCTGTGGTGCGATATTTTGTCTTGCAATATCTGAATAAGGGTATCGGTGATCGCAACCAAAAACGGGCAGCCCGTGTTGAGCAATTGCAAAAACCATCGTCTACTCTACGTGAAAAGCTAGATTTTGCGAAGACTTTTGCGATGAAACAAGAGGCGATCGATCAAAATAATCTTGCCTATACCACTGAGCAAGATTTGGCGGATCAAGAATATGCCAAAATGCTCAAAGAGCAAAACAAACAATAGTTTAGTCATGCAATGTAATTTAGTTGCGGGCGTAAAGTGTCCGCAACTAAATTACTAAAAAAAACACCAAGTTACTAAGAATAGTGAAGAAACTTGCTGCGATCTCAGTAAAGTGAAAATAGCTGCCAGCATAAGCGATTAACTGTCTAAAAATTGGTAAATCTCACCGCTGTGTCAAAATCTTGTCTAAGATTCCGCAAAAAAAGAATGAAAGGCAACCGCTGTAATTAATGTGATTTATGCTAATTTTTCGGATACCTGAATCTTAAAAGAGAGAACTATACTTGCAATCTTGTCCAAAACATCGGGGAGCATTGCATAACAAAAGTTTTCAAATTAATAGGATTGTAGAGTAGGGCAACCGCACACGTCCATGAATAAACAATGAAAATCAAGGTGAGACTACGTTTAAGGAGTTAAGTATATGCTTGAGATAGTTGTCATCCCAGCCAGCTTTAAGTCGTTTAGTCTTGACTCCGACCCTAGTTTTTTTGTCACGGGAAAGTAAATTTATGCCAACATGACGAATAACAGCTAAGTTTTCAGCAGCATAGCCTCGACAACATTGAGAAGCATCTTCATCAAACCCAACATCAAGAATCCAATGCAGTTGATTTTCAATACTCCAATGACTTCTAACAGATTGAGAGAACCTGCGAACATCGCTCTGGTTGCCAAGTTGACCTCATCATCAGTGTTAAGCATGGAGGAGATACTACCCCAGATAATCTTTGTTATACTTGCACATTCTGCAATCTACAAAAAGGAACAGATTTAGGCTCGATTAATTGGCGAAATGGCGAACTCGTCAGATTCTTTAATCCTCACGGAGACTTCTGGGGAGAACACTTTCAACTGGATGGAGCTATAATTCAGTCAGTTACAGATATTGGCGAAGTAACAGCACGTATCCTTGATTTCAATAATGAAGAAAAAGTTTTAGAAAGACAGTTATTAATAAAAGTTGATAGATATCCTTTAGAAGTAGCAAAAAAGAGAATCAGCAAGTTGTAATATTAAAATTCATGCGTGGCTACTATCTTTTCCATAACTTAACCCCACTATATCAATAGAGAAAACCTAGCAAAACTTTGTTGGTGCGGATAAGCAAAAAGCTCTCTTACATCTGCATAGCTATCTGACCGCGAGATATACATCCTCAATAGCATCTCAAATCAGGAAGCAGCAAATTATGTTTAACCTCACTTCAGTGCAGATCCCTCGCTTACCTCTATTTGGTATATGTGTAGCCATAGCGATCGCATCCATGCCCACAAAAGTATCAGCCCAATCAATAGATTGTCCCAACTATTGGGTAAATCCAAAAACAGGTCAGACGGAATGTTTTGTTATATACAAGGGTTCTCTGATCAGAAATTCACAACAATTCCTGAACGCATCTAATACAGTCTTGGTATATGGTAGAGAATCCTGTGGATGGACTCAACAAATACTAGAGGAACTCAATCAATTGGGTATTCCCTATCAATATCGGGATGTCGATAATGATGCAATGTCTGACGAGATGTGGACTGCCTTGCGGTTTGCTGGACAGGATACTTCTTCTTCAGTCAGCTTACCAGTTATTTCCGTCAATAAGCAGGTCATGATCCGTCCCGATGTAACGGAAGTAATGGCTGCAAGAAAATAAAATCTAGAAATGGGAAGCGGCGCATTGCGCCGCTTCCCATTTCTGGATTTAAGCTGTAGTCAGACCTTCGGGAATTAGTATAACTAGGCAGCCAGATCGCAGTTAATCATCCATGGAGTGCCAAAGCGATCGACAAGCATCCCAAAACGAGCAGCCCAGAAGGTTTCTTGGATTGGCATTTGCACTGTTCCATTTTCTGCCAAAGCATTAAAAACCCGCTCTGCTTCTTCAGGCTCGTTTAATATGAGCGATACAGAGAAACCCTGTGGCTTTTCAAAGTAATTAGGCGGAGCATCAGAACCCATCAGTACCGTATCACCCACGGTTAGGGAGGCATGCATGATTTTATCAAGCTTTTCAGGTGGCGTTTGCTCCGCCATAGGCGAATCTCCGTAGGTCATCATCGCGTCGATTTTGCCATCTAGGCACTGTTCGTAGAACTTAAACGCAGCTTCGCATTCATCGTTGAAAGAGAGATATGGACTTAATTTCATGATGGACTCCTTTGTTTTATTTGTTGATTTTTCTGTGGAGTTGAGATCCCAAGCAAGATTTCGGTTTAGCTAACCAAGTTTTAATCATCGCTCAACAATCTAGTCGAACTGGAGTTTTTGCGATCGACAGCTAGAATAAACTTTTTCTAGGAATTTGTATGTATTGGTCGCACATGGAATTCTTAGAAACCATTTAAGAATTACCTTCTGGCGCTGAAAACCCTAAGAGATCCCCCTCAATCCCCCTTAAAAAGGGGGAAGAATTTAATTCTCCCCCCTTTTTAAGGGGGGCTGGGGGGGATCTAGACAATTCTTAAATGGTTTCTTAAATACACACTTTAAGAATTCTTGATTTTTTCAGCCTCAGCACGGATGCATTCTTCCTGCTCTCTAAGTTCAGGTGTAAACTCATCGCCAAAATCTGCCGCTTCAAAAAGCGGACGAATCTCAATCTCAGATTCTGAAGGCATTGGGTTGGGACAGCGTTTTACCCATGCGATCGCCTCTTCCATTGATTGCACTTGCCAGAGCCAGAAGCCCGCAACCAGTTCTTTTGTTTCTGTGAATGGTCCATCAATTACGCTGCGATTTGTTCCAGAGAACCTCACTCGCGCTCCTTTAGAACTAGGATGTAGCCCCTCTCCAGCTAATAAAATACCAGCTTTGACCAACTCTTCATTGAAGTTACCCATATCAGCTAGCAGTTGTTCGCTTGGCATCACACCAGCTTCTGAGTCTAGGGTCGCTTTGACCATAACCATAACTTTCATATTTCAACCTCATGTTTACTATCGCTATTCAGAGTTAAGAGAGTCTCAACCTTTGCTTTATTCCAAATCAAGAAATGGCTATGCCATTTCTTGATTTGGAAAACCTTACTGGGTTTAGTTTTTAACTCACAAAAGTGTTGTCACACTTTCGTGAATTGGTATTACTATCTAGTCGAACAGACTGGCAGGAGATCGACAAGTTGAGCAAATTTTTCTAGAAAAGTTTTTTATAAGCTGATGGGCAATGTTGAGTGCGTACCTCTACCAAAACACAAAATGGCTACGCCATTTTGTGTTTTTAAAACCCTTACGGGGTTTGGTTTTTAATTCACAGAAGTGATGTCACACTTTTGTGAATTGATATAACAACTATTCTGATGGCAGACCTGACAGCTCTACAATCGGGCGAATTTCAACAGTGCCTTTATATGCTGTGGGAATGCGTTCGGCGATCGCGATCGCTTCGTCCAGATCATTAGTTTCGATCAAGAAGTAGCCACCGAGTTGTTCGCGGGTTTCCGCAAAGGGACCATCGGTTACCAGCCGTTTGCCCTCACGAACTCGAACACTAGTTGCCAAGGCAACTGTTTGCAGTGGCGAAGCGCCCAAATATTGACCGTTCGCATTTAGGGATTGGGTTAGCTGTACAGACTTCTCGTAGCATTCCGTTCTCTCTTGTTCTGTCCATACGTTTTCGTCACTGTAAATGAGCAACATATATTTCATGATTGATCCTCTAGAGCTATGATTATTGCACAATAATCATAGCTCAATCTATAGCATGAGCTAAATATATTTCAGGATTGATCTCTAAATATTTGTTGCGAGCTAATGATTACGCCGATAATGCGCTGTCATAAACTGATGCCAGTTGCCATCATCACCAAGAATCTGCGATCGCATGATCCGATGGTCATCGCTAACAAACTCAATGATGTCTTGATACTTAGCGATCGCACTCTGGCTAAAGTTTAGTCCTTCAGTATCTAATGTGAGAATCTTTTCGTTAGCATCAAGAGCGCCATTGTAAATCCAAAGATGCGTCATCATTGAGCCGATAAACGTTCCCACATAACGATTGATTTTTGGGTCATAGCCCAACGTCATGATGGTCTTGCCACGATTACCATCTGGCATCTCACACTCGCCTTCAGCCACGATCCAAAGTCCGCCAGGCGATCGGACGATCTCAGTTCCTTGGGTTTTCGATGGTGTTTGGTCAGGTCCCATCATACATTCGACTTCAGAAATCCATTCGCCAACGAATTTATCGAGCCATTGATGTTCTTTTTGAGGTTCAGCGTCCATATTTTGCTCCTAAATAGTTAATCAAGAATAGTTAATCAAGTTTTTCAAGTCTTCTCTTACAGCCCTCTTGCGGCAACCATTGCGTTAATCTGCTCATCAGCGCCTCGAATCTCAAAGGCTCCGTTGCGAACTCCAGGGTGTTGGGACATTAACTGGATTGCGTGGTTCAGATCTCTAGCTTCAAGAAAGAGGATACCGCCCAGATGTTCCTTCGTTTCGGCATAGGGACCATCGGTAATCGTAACCTTACCGTTCTGACACCTTAGCGTTGCGGCATTGCGGATGCTTTGGAGGGCTTCGCCACCAACAAAGTGTCCACCTCGACGTAACTCGTCGTCATAGGCGAAACATTCCTCCATCAGCACTGTGCGATCGCTTTCTGATATCTGATCCCATTTCGCCTCATCCATATATCCAAGGCATATAAATTTCAAGGCTACCTCCAGATTTTTATCTAACTCACCTTACGCAGATAGAAAATCCAGAGATTTGATTTAGATAAAAGAGTCTGAGAATGTATACTGAAACAAAGTTTGAACGTAATTGCTTCATCGAAACTAAACCAAGAGTAGCACATAG
>JBIKYZ010000396.1:0-3980 GCA_044354985.1 Pseudanabaena sp.
CCTTTAGCATTGCCTAACAATATTTGACTACCTGCGGCGATCGCATGGTCTAGTAATGGCTGGTAATGAGTTTTGAATACTTGATTGAGGTCTTTTTCTATCTGCGGTTTGGTGCGATCATCTCCTTCGCGCCGCCACGGACCTGAGCCACTGACCATAATTACATCATCAGTTTTATATTTACCTGTATTGGCTTGTTCTCCCCAAGCCTGTTCATATAGCCGCGTACTAGAGTACACAGTTTCTGGAGTAGCCGCTTTACCAATAAATTGGGTAGCGATTTCTGCCATCGATTTGTCTTTACCAAAATGACTGAGAACGGATGCTCTTAATTGATTTTCAATTTTGGTTAGAGGATTTACCTGAGTGTTCATTTCTACTTCTTTATGCTCAGCTTGGATTTCTAGGCGATCGCTGGTCTGAGGTATAGCTGGAATCGGAGTTGATGTAATTGCTTCGCGATCTCTCATAGGATCGTATCGCACTCCCATCGCGGCGAGATTCTTCCACGTTAACTCTACTAAACTAGCTTTGACTGCTTGACCTTCATAGAGATAGGTAATCCCATTAATCCTACCGCCAGATTGCACTTGAGCTTTAATGCCAACCTGTTCGGCGGCTAGCTTTTCCACAAATTCAGTCATGGTCGGTTGGTTCTGAGATGCTTGAGCGATCGCTTGTTTCAGTGCAGGAATAATTGCATCAAGGTTGACCGCTTGCTGTACTCGCTCTGGTGACAGTCCATGCCATATTTCAGGCAATTTCAGAGAATTGGGATCGAGTACGATGTCAGCATCTTTCTTGGTCGCCGAAAAGTTAATATTTGCTGTAAACTGCGTACCGATTGGCATATAGGCTGCATCGCTGTGCAGTACACCCATATTTTTCCAGCGATCGCCTTCTTGTACCTGTAGCACCCGCTTATCATAAATTGGACTGTTGGGGTTAGATTCTATACCTAGTCTGCATACTGCACCTTCATCCTGTTGCCATTGTTTATCTTTCAATTCGTTGGTTTCATACTGCAAGCCAATTATTTTGATTTTATCAACCCGTAGTTCTTGCAGTCGCGTGGTCACTACCTCAGTAAACATCTTGCCCGCGATCGCTCGGTTATTGTTATGCCACAGCGCCGAAGTTCTGCTTTCTCGCTCTGGTTCTGGAATCGCATCACGCTGCACTTCTAAATACTTTTCCGCATCGGCAAACTTGTCGTCTATGTCATTTCTAGATATTCCTAATTTGAACTCAAGTGTTAGATTAGCGAACATTTTGCCCGTTTCTAAGGTTTTGCCATAGGCTGCAATGGAGGTTGGTGATATCAGTCCGATGTCCACCTTATTTTCTTGGTCAATAATCGCGACAGCTTTGTATGGGTATAGCTTTTCAGTTTTCCAATCTTTGTTTTTGGCAACCTGAATATCGACATTAACTCCTATTCTTGCCATTTCCCAGATTGGTGAGTCACCATCAGGATTAGTGCTAATCAGGCTGACAATTTCGATGGTGTTGCCTTTAGCGGATGTGGCGGTTAGGGCGATGCCTTCTTCATGTTCTAGTCTGCTGCGACTGGCGACTGCATCCGAGATTAGCGAATTATATTGGGTTGATACGCTCTTTGCCCATTCGGTCTGAGCAGGTGTATGGCTGTCTTTTGGGAAGATATGGTCAAAGCGGTTGTAGTTGCGATCGCCAATCAAACTATATGCTTGATAAATCTGGTTGGCTTGCTCTACCATCCATCCCACAGGGTCTTGAGTATTGGTCTTGATGCCCTCAGCACCAATGTAGGCATAGGTATTGTCTTTGCCTTTAATCCATTCTACTTCTTTATATTTGGCTACTTTCTGACAGAATTGATATTCATCTTCGTTGACTTTTCTAGCACTTTTGGGCGTGTCAACAGCGCGTTGCAAGTTCACCGCCGCCAGACTTTCTAGATGCCAAATCAGTCTCTCTGTCTGCGTTAAACCTGTTGCTACAGCTTTTTCTCTTTCAGGCTCAGGTAGTTTCGATATGGCAGTAGAAGTCTCGCTGATTTCGACTATTTTATCACGCCATTCATCATTGAGAATGCGAAAGGGCTTCTTGATGTCATTATCTTCAGCAAGTAGTTTTTTGAAATGTGTACCAATGTTCTGCAAATATGCCGACTTTTCAACATTAGGAAGATACTGGGTTTCCCACCGTAAGGCTTCTAGCCGCATTCCTAAATTTGCAACTCGACCTGTGGGATTATCAGCAGCATTGACGGCAGCACTAGCAAGGTTGACAAATCCATGTTCTAGATCGCGGGGAATCTTCTTTTCTTTTTCGACTTGAATTGGTTTGTTCTCTGGCAGATTTTTGTCGATGATTTCTTGGATTAGGGTTGGGTACTGCTCAATGATTTTCTGGGAACTGGATTCCTGTACAGGGGTTAGTTGACTGGGAATTATGCCCACGCGATCGCCGTCAAAGTCGATGACCAGTCGTTTCGCATCGTTGGGATTGAGGTAACAGACTCCTCTCTGCATATAGGCTTCGGGATCTAGTTCACGTAGAACTGTGAGGTTATTCGTAAATACGTCAAAGTTGGCGGCATTGGCGACGGGACTACGATAGATGGCGACTTCAGATCCATCGGGTAGTCCAGTAAAACTGACTTCGCCTTCTTGCAGTTGGTTGTGGGGTTGAGCGATCGCGCTAGGGACGTACAACCCTCCTGTGGCGACTTCCTGCCATTCGCTTTGGAGAAATTCTCGCAAGCGTTTAGCGATATCTTCCATTTCTAATACTTGACAATGACCACCATCAACTAGGTCGGCTTTGAGGATGTCATACAGCCAATCTTTATATTGTTCATTAACTGATGGATTGTCTGACTGTTCAAAGTTATTAGCTTTCGTGTTTTCTTGATTGCTCAAACCTAGTTCTAACGCGAGTTCTGGCTCAATGATTTGATAAATGTTATCGCGTTCTACTGTTTCTTCTTGCCTTTGCTGTTGGCGCTTTTCATGGTGCTCAATATATAGTTGCGCTACCTTGCGTGGATCGGATTGGGCTTCGGCTAGGCGTTCGGCTTTGATTTTGAGCTTAGGTAATACGTCCGCTTGGACTCCTTCGGGAAAGAAAACTAGAGCTTGGGTTCCCAGTTTTTGTTCGGTGAATTTTGCATCTTCTTTTCTTGCCCAGAAGAGGCTGACTTCGTGAATACCTGTAGTGGTGGTTTTGTTATCGCCTTTGATGCTTGATTTGGCAATTATGCCATCAACTTCTAGGGCTTGACATAGCAAACTAGCCCTACATGTACCTTTGAAAACACCTTGCCATTCGGGTACTCCTGCCCGAAATTGAAATGGGCGGTCTGGTTCGGCTTGCAGTTGGTTAGCGAGATCTGGGGAGATCAGACTATAACAATCTCCAAGTTTGCTGGCGATTGCTCCCATTGCTTTGTCACTGAGGGTGATTCCATTACCGAGAATGATGGGCTGCTGTCCCCAATCGGCGGTATATGTTCCTGTGGCTGGGTCCTGGCTTAGGGTTTCATCATCGATAATCAGGATTCGGGCGCTTTCTTTGTAGATGGAGGTCTTAGCTTCGGATACGGGAATGCTGCCATAGGCGACAGCATCACTATGATTGGTGAAGATTTCTTGGCTGACTTTTTCAGCTATAGCGCGATCGCCAAAGTAGGCGCTTCGACCATTGGCAAGGATCATGTGCAGTCCTTGCTCTTGCAATCGTTCTATGTCTCGGTCAGTGATGCCATCGTACATTTTACCGACGGCAAGTTTACTAGGATCTACGGTGCTACCAATCTTTAGTTCGAGGTAAGTATGCTCGACTGTTTTTGGTGGTATTGGTAGCTCTTGCCCTGTTTTCAGGTCAATCTGTCTAAATTTCATAGCATCGGTTTCATAGTTAGTCCGCTCTCTCTAAAAGTCAAAGTCGATTTCTGATTCTTGTGGATTTGGTGTAGTTTCGGCTAATTTCGGCTC
>JBIKYZ010000142.1:0-13181 GCA_044354985.1 Pseudanabaena sp.
CTGGCAAATACTACTATCTTAGTACTCCTAAATCATTAGTGCTTCGATTTCTCATGCCCAATATTTGGGCATCTCTTAATGTGCCGTTCATCCATTTTTTGCTTCAATTTTTTCCAAACTCCAACATGTTACATCCATCTAGACATTAAAGACAACAAAATCTGGATTCAGCACAACATGACCGAAGCCGATCTTGGTCAAGAGCTAGTTGAAAAAGGCGTACCAGCTTCAGATATTGTGTTAGGTTTACATCCCCCATACAAGCGCCCCTACACCAACTACGGCGTTGCTTAAGTACTTTATAATTTCTAAAGTACTATTCAATCTTACTTTTTCTTATTGAAGTAGATCTTTCAGTTCCTTCTCACAACGTTTCAATCGTTCTACTAACAAACTCACAATAAACTTGTGAACTGATGCTGCCAATTGAGGATCTTCAATTTCGATTTTTTCAAAGGCTTGGGTGGAAAGATAATAGAGATAACTTAAGCGATCGGCAACAACAGAAGCGGAACGAGATGCATGAGTATATAAGCCCATCTCTCCCAAGATCGTTCCATGATTGTATGTTCGCAGTCGTTTTGTTTGGTCATCAGATAGTTCAAGAACCACACTGACTTGACCTGAAGCTAAAAAATACAGCCCATTCGATACATCACCTTGACGAAATAGAAACTTTCCTTCAGGAAACTCCAACATTTCGAGATAACCCATTAGCTTGATCACCGATTCATCATCAGGAATGAATTCTTGAAGTTGTTCTTGAAAAGGAATAGACTCATCATCATACATGTGTTTGTTTTCCAAAACACGATTTTCACACCATTCAATCCCTCGATCTAAATCGTCAAATACATAGCAAATATTTGACTTGTCCAGAATTAATCCGCCTTGATTTAATTGTTCTGCGATCGCTGGTTGAAGTTGTGTAAATACTAAATTTAAGTGTAGATTTTTTGCTAATTGTTTTAACTTCATAAAGCTCAGAACTGCCGAAGAGTCTATACCATTGACTAAACGGAAATCAAAAACAACAAATTGCAACTGAGGTAAATCGGGATTGTTGAGGCGATCGCTAATTTTATCAATCAAATCATTTGCCGTACCAAAAAATATAAAGCCATGTAGGACAAGGATATAGATACAACCAGCTTCATCATGCAAACACATTCGTTGTGGGAAAGATCGCTGCACATTACTCCGATATGTCGTACCCGACAAAGTATATTTGATGCCCGAAATTCGACCATAATTAAAAATAAAGAAAAAACAAGCAATTAAGATACCCGCACCTACGCCCTCCAAAAATCCCAAAATTGCAATAATTATTAAAATTACAATAATGAGCAAATAATCTACTAGCGGCAATTGGAACCAAGCCTCGTAAACCCATCTTATCAACAAACATAAACCAAGATATAAGAGCAAACCGCCCAAAATCGTCTTTGGTAAATAGGCTAAAAAAGAAGACCCAAAAATCAACGTTGTTCCGCAAAATCCGCCTGCGATAATTGCCGCAAGAGAACTAGTCGCCCCAGCTTGCTGATTGAGAAGACTACGGTGAATTGAGAGATAGCTTATCCCGCCACCACAAAATCCATTAATCAAGTTAGCGATCCCATTAGCACGAAGCTCACGATTTAAATCAATATTTCTAGAAGTAGCTAATTCTATACCCGTGGCATTTAAAAGAATAGAGATCATTACAATAACTGTCATCGCTGCTACAGTGCCACTTTGCTGGATGACGATGAACCAATTGATATGGGTAAAAGTTGACCACTGCCAAGCTTGCCAAAGTTGTTCTCGTGGAAAAGGCTTGAAAAAGTAGTCTTGAGAGTTAAGCTGAGAAGAAAATGTATAAATCAGCCCCCACATACCATAAAAGCAAACTGTTCCAACAAATAAAAGACTAGGCAAAACCCAAAAATATTTATAGCGTTCAACCATAAATAAGAGAACTACTGTAAATAGTAGTCCTAGCAACCACTGAGATAGAGTTTCTAATTGGATAAACTTTGGTAGAGTTTCTAGACTGACTGAAAAGCCTGTCATTACTTTGAAAGAACTAGATGCAATTAACCAACCAGCACCAGCCAGAAATCCGCCGATTACTGGATAGGGAATGAATCTTACCCATCTTCCTAATCGAAACCAGCCTAAAATAAATAACAATAAACCTGTAGCTAGTGTACTGAAAATAATCGTAGCCCAAACAGTTGGATATAGATATGCGTCAGATTCAGACTTGGGAAGTGATTGTGCAATCTCTACAGCAACTAACCCTAAAATGGCGGCAGAATTTGGATCAGAGCCAGCCAAAGCAAAAGGAAACGAACTCAGCCAAGCAACAATAATAGCTGTTACTGTTGCTCCAATTAAACTAATACTTAAGCCTTGAGGAAAAAAGCGTGAGAGATCTCCAGAAAAAATTATTGCAGCAAAAGAAATCCCATAAACAAGATTTACCAATCCTGTTGTTATACCAGCAGACACGTTAGCCACAACTGAGGACGCGGAAAACACACGCATAATTTTCAAGATTACAACAAGAATTTATAGCAATGCTCGAAATAGTTACGAGAAAACAAATTTCAGCAATTTTCATTATGAAACCAATTTAGGAGTTTCCCTCGTCTGCGGCAAAGGAAAACCTCAAATTACAGTTTATAAAAGCTAGTCTATAGCTAGATTTCATAAACTGTAATTTTAAAATCAGAATTGTCACTCTTTTTCATAATCGTTTCATTATTTGAAATTATGCTATATTTTAAATAATGAAACGATTATGAAAAGTAATCATGGAGTCTAAACTCAGTCTTATTCAAAGTTTGATGTCCTTTAAATGCTATCAAGCTATTCTTGCTACTCTTGTATTTGCAGTGATCCTGAGTGGGTGCAGCTTTTCGACGACCTCACCACAAACTAGTAATATCGCCAATGCCCCAAGTGCTTCAAATCGCAAAGACAAAAAAGTTGTTTTGACCACATTTACCGTGCTTGCTGACATGACACAAAATGTCGCAGGTGATAAGGCGACTGTGGAGTCGATTACAAAGGTTGGCGCTGAGATTCATGGATATGAGCCTACGCCCAGAGATCTCCGTCGCGGGCAATCAGCCGATCTAATTCTTGACAATGGCATGAACTTAGAACGCTGGGCAGAGCGCTTTTATAATAGTTTTCCTAAAGTCGATCGCTTGACCTTGAGCGAAGGCATTCAACCCATCAACATTGCCGAAGACTCCTATCAAGGTAAACCCAATCCTCACGCTTGGATGTCGCCTCAAAACGCCCTGATCTATGTCGAAAATATCCGCAAAGCTCTGAGTAAAGCCGATCCTGTTAACGCCGCAACCTATGACGCTAATGCCAAAGCCTATAGTCAGCAAATTTTAGCGATCGATGCCAAGCTCAAACAAACTATTTCGACAATTCCTCCAGACAAGCGATATATCGTCAGTTGTGAAGGAGCATTCTCCTATCTTGCCCGTGATTACGGATTGAAGGAAGTTTATATTTGGCCAGTAAATGCTGAACAACAAGCCACTCCTAAACAAGTAGAAAAAGTAATTGAAACAGTAAAAGCAAAAAAGATTCCAACCGTATTTTGCGAAAGTACAGTTAGTGATAAAGCAATGCAACAAGTAGTAAAAGAAACTGGAGCAAAGTATGGAGGTGTCTTTTATGTGGATTCCCTATCTCCTCCCGATGGACTCACCCCGACATATCTCAAGCTCTTGGAATACAACGTCAATACATTAATCAAAGGCTTGCAATAGATTTCTTATTCTGTAGGGTGCGTTAGCAATAGCGTAACGCACCTAATAACCGCAAATGTGCGTTACGCTCGCTAACGCACCCTACAAACTTCAAGAGCAATAGGGAAAAATCATGAATACATTTAGCATCGATATCGAAAATGTAACAGTTGCCTATCATCGCAAAATCGCTCTACATAGTGCATCGCTCCAACTCAAAGCAGGCACAATCTGCGGTTTAGTGGGAATGAATGGCGCAGGAAAGTCCACACTATTTAAAGCAGTGATGGGCTTTGTCAAACCTGTAAGCGGAAGAGTATTAATTAACGGGTTACCAATTCGCCTTGTCCAAAAAAATAATCTAGTTGCCTATGTGCCACAAACAGAAGAAGTAGATTGGAACTTCCCTGTGAGTGTCTATGATGTAGTGATGATGGGACGATATGGCTATATGAGCTTCCTGCGTATTCCGAGTGCTCAAGATAAACAAGCAGTGCGTGATAGCTTGGAGCGAGTCGAAATGTGGGAAATGCGCGATCGCCAAATCGGTGAGCTATCGGGCGGTCAAAAGAAACGCACATTCTTTGCTAGAGCCCTAGCACAAAAAGCTAGAGTTTTGTTGCTAGATGAACCCTTTGCGGGGGTTGATGTCAAGACCGAGAAACTGATGATCAACCTGCTCATGGAACTCCGCGACGCAGGATATACAATTTTAATTTCCACCCATGACTTAGATTCGATCACCACATTTTGCGATCAAGTAGTCCTGATCAATCGCACAATTCTTGCCTATGGTGAGACTTCAGAAGTATTTACCGAAGAAAACTTGTCACGCACCTTTGGCGGTTCTGTTATCGATTTATCGCGTTCAAAAATAATTACACCCCCAACTTTGTGAGATTGCGCCTCCGCAACCATACAAAATTAGGTGGTTTAGCAGGAATAATCCAAATGGAATTAATGAATTGGTTTACAGCACCCTTGCAATATGGGTTTATGATCAAAGCGATTTTGGTAAGTGCCTTGGTCGGGATTGTTTGTTCAGCGCTATCTTGCTTCATGATCCTTAAGGGATGGGCACTCATGGGAGATGCTGTTTCCCACGCAGTCCTCCCAGGTGTGGTACTTGCCTATGTGATGAATATTCCCTTTGCGATCGGTGCATTTGTGTTTGGTGTGGGTTCAGTAATAGCGATCGGGTTTATTAAATCCAATACTCGCATTAAAGAAGATACAGTCATTGGATTAGTATTCACAGGACTATTTGCTTTTGGGATTGTGCTGGTTTCCAAAGTTAAAAGCACAGTCGATTTAGGTCATATTCTCTTTGGCAATGTGCTCGGAATCAGTGATAGCGATATCCTCCAAACCGTAATCATTAGTGTCATTACCTTAGTAACTCTTGCACTTTTACGCAAAGATTTAGTCCTGTTTTGCTTTGATGTCACCCATGCGCGTTCAATCGGTTTGAATACTACATTTCTCTATTATATTCTCTTATCTTTGTTATCACTCACAGCTGTCGCGGGACTTCAGACAGTAGGGATTATTTTAGTCGTAGCTATGCTGATTACCCCTGGAGCAACTGCCTATTTATTAAGCGATCGCTTTGACCATATGATGTTGATTGCGATGGTATCAGGGATGTTTTCCAGCGTGATGGGAACTTACATCAGTTATCACATTGATGGTTCTACGGGGGGCTGTATCGTCGTTTTGCAAACCTTATTATTTCTAACGGCGATGATTTTTGCACCGAAGCATGGAATGTTAGTTCGATCGCGTCAACAAATTGCTGAGTCCTAATCGGTTTGCATACCTTCAACTATAGGATCGAAACCCACTGGAAATTTGGTGTTAAGGCTATATTTTGCACCAACAAACTTTGCTTCAGTTGCTACGGCTTCGTATAAGTCTGCACTGCTTAGATTAGCTTCACTTAAGTCTGCTTCCCGAAGTCTAGCTTGGGTTAACTTAGCATTTAACAGAATTGCCCCATTTAAAGAAGCTTTAAGCAATATGGTTTTATGAAGATTTGCACCTGTCAAAAGTGAACGGCTAAGATTTGCCCCCGTAAGATTTGCCCGACTTAAATCAACTCTATTGAGAATTGCGGTTGAGAGATCTGCTTGAAACAAAAGTGCAGAGCTAAGATCCGCACCTGTGAGATCGGCTTTTCTGAGACTAGCTCTACTTAAATTAATCTCTTTTAACGCTAATCCACTTAAATTAGCTCCATCTAATTCAGAGCCTTCAAAGTTGCGATCGCCTTGGTTGTATTGCTCTAATAATTGCTCAGCACTACTCACTTTTGCCATATATCTATACCAATTATTTCCCGTCTTAATGCAGCTTTGCAATGCGGTCACTCCATAGAGCTCCACATTGTTTAGGATAGCGTAAAGGTTAAGCTTTATTTCCCAGCGTTCAAGAGCGGACAATACATCATTAAAGCGAAATTCTCTGTAATAAACTCTTACCGTTAGTTTTTTTGAGGCTTTAGTTCTCAACCCTAAATTATTGCTTAGCGGTTATCGCCATCATAAAAGCATCGGTAGTCGCAAGAGAGGCGATCGCAATACCAATCCCTTGAGAGATCATCGCCTTCCGCAAAAAGACTGTACGTTCAGTTTTATAAGTTTGTAAATCTTCAATTTGCTGCATCCATGTAGTCGTAATCGCAGTTTGCAAGCTTTCATTTTTTTGCATCAATACTTCTGGGGAAAGCCCCGTTGTCACAACTTTGCGCGGATATAGCCCAAGTACTGCAAATGCGATCGCGATCGCGAGAGCCACACATGCCGAAAGTTTGAGACTCAAATAGATAAAGTACAGATTTTCTTGTTCTGGCTTGACATAGATTTGAAAGGTAGAAGTAACTCGCAGCCCCAGCAATAACAAAGCACTAATTTCCATAACGCCTGAGAGCTTTGTTCCCAGAGTATCGACTCCATGCTGAGCTTGCTCTAGGCAAAACTTAGTGTATTCGTAAAGAAAATTTTGCTGTTCTTCCATTTTATTTTCTGTAAAATGCAAATTAAATTAAGCCAAAATTCAATGATGCTTTCTTCGCACGCATTATTAAATCTAACTTTTTTCTAGTAGTACTTGCTTTAGACGCATCGGATCGCCTTTGTCGATGACTTGACCCCGCTCAAGTAAAAATGCACCGTCAGCATAATCAAGCTCGTTCAAACGATGAGTTACCCATAGAGCGGTGAGATTTTTTTGTTTGACCAAATCGCGGACTGAGGCGACGAGATCAAGCTGATTTTCGCCATCTAATAAAGCCGTGGGTTCATCTAGCAATAAAATCTCGGCATGACGTGCGATCGCACCAGCGATCGCTACCCGTTGCTTTTGACCACCACTAAGAGCGTAGATAGGGCGGCGAATCATTTGCTCTAGGTTAACGGCGCTAAGTGATTCTTTAACTCGATGCAGAGTTTCTAGATAGGAGAGATTTTCTGACGCTAAGCCAAAGGCAATATCTGCGCCAACGGTAGGCATCACCAATTGATGATCAGGATTTTGGAATACAAATCCAATGCGAGCATCAATCTCAATATCGCCAGACTTAGGTTTGAGCAAGCCTGCTAGGAGTCTGAGTAATGTTGATTTGCCACTGCCGTTAGTACCCAACAGCATCCAAAATCCCCCTTTTGGGACAGATAAATTGCAGTGATCGAGGACGGTCTCGCCCGAAGCCCACGCAAAATTAAGATCTCGAACACTTATGGCAGTGGTTACAGATTGATCAGTGCGCATTATTAATAGCAGTTAATTACAGAAGATACGAACATGTTTATCGCACGCTGCGCGTGCGATAAACATGTTTAATGATTAGCCACGGATAAAGCCTGCGCCCATATTCGCAGAAGCTCCTGATTTCTCAGAGACCTGTACGGCGGAGATCTCGCCAACAAGTACTGAAACTTTTTTGCCTTCTTGTTTTTCGCAGGTTAATTCCAAGATTTTGGTATTACCGTCAGCGATCGCACTAGCAATTTCACGATATAACGCCTCAGCATTTTCCTGCTCCTTGCGCTGCACAGACAAAGCGATCGGGTTGTTTTTGAGGGTGATTTCAACTGTATACATCAGCATTGATTAGGTTGTCCTGCCTAGAAATAAAGGTAGATAGGGTTATTACAAGGTTTATCGCAGATGCATTGGTGATTTGCATACCTGGTTGTTACCTTCAGTATGCCATTGCATAGACGATCAAGGGGAGGTTTGTTCAGTAGAGCATCCCGTAATACCAATCCACAAAATGGCATAGCCATTTTATGGATTTACAGCAATTACAGATCAAACGAACCACAAGAATTAGTGGTGCGGCGCGGAGCCGCACCACTAATTCTTGGGTGTAAAGGGAGTAGCTGCTTAAAGACCAAATATCAAGAGCTACAAATCTGGGAAATTAAGATACATAATAAGAACTGATGCAAAATTATCTGCGTTTATGATCGTAAAAGGCTTAGAACTACCCAGTTGGGAAAATATTAAACGTGAGTGGCGCGATGCCGATGCGTTATTGCTGATTTTCCCGATCCTATTGATGATTTTAGGTGGCGTTGCCATTTATAGCTCTGACTTTCGCTCTCAGAATACAGTGTGGTGGCAACATTGGGTGACAGGTGGCGTTGGCTTGGTGGCTATGTTTGCGATCGCCCGTTTTCATTACGATCAGTTATTGCGGTTGCACTGGATTACCTATGCAATTACTAATATCTCCTTGGTCTTGGTGATGATTATTGGTACAACGGCGCTTGGAGCAGAACGTTGGATTACGATTGGTGGGTTTAATATTCAACCTTCAGAATTTGCCAAAGTCGGTATTATTATTTCCTTAGCTGCGGTGATGCACGATCGCCCGATCCAAAATCCAATAGATGCTTTTAGAGTGGCTTGGGTGACCGTACCGCCTTGGGTATTAATTTTTTTACAACCGAATCTTGGTACGTCCTTGGTCTTCGCCGCAATCACGATTGGAATGCTTTATTGGGCTGGAGCAAGTTTGGGCTGGCTATTACTAATATTTTCTCCCATTGTCTCGGCAGTCCTGTTTTCGATTTATTTACCCGCTTGGATTGTATGGGTAATCTTGATGGGTGTGGCGGCTTGGGTCTCATTACCTTGGTTTCGGATTGTCAGTACCGTAATTGCAGTGGTAGTCAATTTGGTGTCTGGACAAGCAGGAATTTTATTGTGGAATATTCTCCATGATTATCAAAAGAAGCGCTTATTGCTATTTATCGATCCTAATCAAGATCCTCTCGGCGCTGGCTATCACGTCATTCAGTCCAAAATTGCGATCGGAGCTGGGCAACTATTTGGGCATGGTTGGCTCAAAGGTACACAAACACAGTTAAATTTTATCCCTGAGCAGCATACTGATTTCATATTTTCCGCGATCGGTGAAGAGTTTGGCTTTTTGGGTTGTATATGCGTTTTGTTATTGTTTGTAGGAATTTGCTGGCGCTTACTGGTAATTGCGGTCAATGCGCGGGATAATTTCGGCTCACTACTAGCGATTGGCGTGTTTTCCTTCGTCTTGTTTCAAACCTTTGTCAATATCGGTATGAATATCAATGTTGCACCTGTGACGGGGATTCCTTTGCCTTGGCTCAGCTATGGGCGATCAGCTTTACTGGCTAATTTAATGGCGATCGGCTTAGCGGAGTCTGTTGCCGCCCATCGACGCACGATCAAGTTTTAATTTAAGGGCAGCGCTTTGCGCAGCCTTATAAAACCCAAAAATATATCGGCGGGCTACGCCCGCCGATATATTTTTGTGATCAGTTATTTTGTGTAATACCAATTCACAAAAGTGTGGCTACACTTCTGTGAATTAAAAACCAAACCCTGTAAGGGTTTTAAAAGCACAAAATGGCATAGCCATTTTGTGCTTTGGGATAAGTCCTTAAATTAGGAGAAAAAACATGAAAACAAAAAACTGCTTAGATTTAATTTTTGGGACTTTATTTGGGACTTTGCTAGTCGCGAGTTACCAACCATTCGCGATCGCAGATGCCGTTTTTACCCGTGACTATGAATTCTCAACTCCAATACCTACAACTGGCAAAGTCACAATCCGTAAGCCAATTCAAGATTTGCCTAAAAAGAGTCTTTTCGCATCATGTCCTGCCAAATCTGATCTCCAAGACTTTGCTGAAAGCACCAGCTTTTTGGTCATGATTTGTCGAGATCAGCAAAATGTACTGCAAAAGTATTGGATTCAGAAAAACAAGAAAACAGGTGCAGTTGTACGTTTAACGGCGCGAGACTTGCCAAATAGTCAGCCTTCAGTGTGGAAGAGTGGGAATTATCAAGTGTATCTCTACCATGATGGACGAAACCCACAACTAATTAATGCTTATCTAGAGTCATATAACATGAAAACCAAAAAAGGAAGAGCAGAAGCACTGCTTTATTACTACAGTAAATTTCATGTTTCCCAATAGAAGGAATTATGCCAATGCAAATACAAGATTATCGATCGCCTAAAGTCACTGTCATCGGTGCTGGTAATGTCGGCGGCATGTTAGCGCAACGCATCGCCAAGCAAAATCTAGCTGACGTTGTGTTATGCGATATTATCCAAGGGAAACCGCAGGGAATTGCCCTCGATCTTGCCCAAGCGCATACAATTTCCAATCTTGATCGCCAAATTATCGGCACTAATGACTATAGCGACACCCAAGATTCAGATGTGATTGTCATTACCGCAGGCTTACCACGCAAAGAGGGGATGAGTCGAAATGATCTGCTCAGGATTAATGCAGGCATTGTCAAAGATGTCGTACAGAAGGCGATCGCTCTATCTCCTTCTGCAATTTTGCTCATTGTCTCTAATCCTTTAGATGTAATGACTTACCTAGCATGGCAAGTCAGCGGCTTACCACCCCAAAGAGTAATCGGCATGGCTGGAGTTTTAGATGCCGCCAGATTTCAAACTTTTATAGCCATGGAATTGGGCATATCCACTGCGGATATTTATACTACTGTTTTGGGTGGACATGGTGATTTGATGCTTCCTTTGCCACGCCTATCGACAGTAAACGGTGTTCCGATTACTGAGTTATTGTCACAGGAGGCGATCGCCAGATTAGTAGAGCGAACTCGCAATGGAGGTGCAGAAATCGTCAAGTTGTTGCAAAATGGTAGTGCTTATTTTGCGCCATCGGCCGCTGCCTATGTCATGGTCGAAGCAATCATTAGCGATCGGCATCGAATTTTTCCTGCTGCGGCTCATCTCACAGGTGAATATGGCTTAAAAGATATATTCATGGGTGTACCTGTACAATTAGGAAGGCAAGGAGTTGAAAAGGTTATCGAACTTCAACTTCTAGATGAGGAAATTGCCTCACTCCATGCTTCCGCAGCATCTATCCAAGAGAATATCAATCTCCTCTATAGCAATGAAAGTTTTGCTTAGGACATAAAACCCAAATAAATGAAGGCGGCGCTTCGCGCCGCCTTCATTTATTTGGGTTTTGATTTGTCCTAGCTATCTCTTTCATTGCTATAGAATCTATCAGCAATTCTCATTGTGAAACAAATTTTGTTGTTTTTAGCACCAAAGGCGCTGGAAACAACAAAATCGTTTTTTTGAAATCACACCTTAATACCAATTCACAAAAGTGTAACGATACTTTTGTGAATTAAAAACCAAACCCTGTAAAGGTTTTAAAAACGCAAAATGGCTTAACCATTTTGTGTTTTGGGATAACACTATCGCTCTAAAGTATTAACACACTTTAAAACGGTAAAGATTAAGCCCAGAGAGAATCTTAAGCCATAGCCATCAAAAAGACTACGCCATTTTGAGTGTATGTCTGAAGAAGTTCTAATTACATTAAGGTTCGTTGTATTATGAAAATAAATATGACTTAAAAATTTAGATTGATTTTAACCACCATGACCAATTCTGAAGCAATTCTTGCAGGCAGATATAAAATTGTAAAACCTCTTGGTGGTGGTGGTTTTGGGCAGACTTTTTTAGCACGGGATTTACAATTGCCAAATCAGCCTGCTTGTGTGGTTAAGCAACTCAAGCTCCAATTACTTAAACCCCAAGAACTAGCGATCGCAAAACGCCTATTTGATAGTGAGGCTGCCACTTTACATGATTTAGGTGTTCACGATCAGATTCCGAGACTATTTGCCCACTTTGAGCAAGGTGGTGAATTCTATCTAGTCCAAGAGTTTATTGAAGGTGAGACCTTAGAATCTGAGATTAGTGCTGGCAAAAGATGGGATCAAATAAAGCTGATTTCTAGTTTAAGGGATATTTTGCAAGTATTAGCTTTTGTCCATGGCTGTCAAGTGATTCATCGAGATATCAAACCTGCTAACTTGATTCGCCGTCGTAGCGATCGCAAAATAGTATTAATTGACTTTGGAGCAGTCAAAGCTATAAGCTCAGACTCATTAGAGCGCTTTATCGAAGAAGAAAACCAGACCCGTAGTGTTGTGGTTGGTTCCTTGATGTACATGCCAAGTGAGCAATTAGCGGGTCACCCAAAATTTTGCAGCGATGTTTATGCGTTGGGGATAATGTGCTTACAGGCTTTCACAGGGCTTTCTTTTAAAGAATTACCAAAAGATCGGCTAACCAATGAATATACCTGCGCCTTAGCTGGTGCTAAGGTCAATATTAAGATTAATCCAGCACTAGCGGCAATCATTGACAAAATGGTGCGATATGACTATCGCCAAAGATATCAAGATGCGATAGAAGCTCTGCTAGCACTAGAGAATCTTCTCCGCAATGCGAAAGCAGCGACAACTATTTCTAGCCCTCCACCAAAACAACCGCAGCAACTTCAATTAGAAGAACCTGAGGGACAAATAGAATTAGGCTCTCGTTTCTATATTCAGCGACCTCCCATTGAGAAAGACTGTCTGGAAACTATGCTACGCGCAGGTTCCCTAATTCGGATTAAAGCACCTCGACAAATGGGCAAGTCCTCTTTGCTCTCACGCACTCTAGCTTATGCCAAACATAAAGAATACCAAGTTGCGCATTTATACTTTCAGCAAGCGGATAGCGATATATTCGATGACTTAGATTTATTCCTAAAATGGTTTTGTGCGAGTATTGCTTCAGAATTAGATCTAGACGATAATTTGGAGGAGTACTGGCAAGGAGTTCTAGGTAGCAAAAACAAGTGTACAAAATATTTTCAGCGTTATTTACTTACTGCAAAGGAAACCCCTTTAGTGTTAGGGCTGGATGAAGTAGATTTAATCTTTCAATATCCTAAAATCGCCTCTGATTTTTTTGGTTTACTAACTCACCTTACGCAGATAGAAAATCCAGAGATTTGATTTAGATAAAAGAGTCTGAGAATGTATACTGAAACAAAGTTTGAACGTAATTGCTTCATCGAAACTAAACCAAGAGTAGCACAT
>JBIKYZ010000397.1:0-3976 GCA_044354985.1 Pseudanabaena sp.
TGTGACAATTATTGGCATAATGGGTTTAGGGATAATGATTTGTTTTCGGTTGAAAGTTGAAACTCTCATTATCCCTTTTCGCTTAATCCCGCTCTTTCTTTGCTTCAATCTTGTCCAAAGTCCAAAGAAGAAGAAATTACAACAGAAGAAAAAGAAAACATTCTTTCTTCCCAAACAGCCTATCTTTCAGGTGATTACCTAACCCTCGACCAATACGAGGCAACCCAAGCATGAGCTATCAGATCGTTATCCCTAAACCAGCCCAAAAGCAGCTAGATAATATCTCAAAAATTGAACGCGATCGACTACTTACAGCATTGCGATCTTTATCCAATGATCCTCGCCCTAATGGAGTCAAAAAACTCAAAGGCTACGAAAATACCTATCGTGTCAGAGTTGGCGATTATCGCATTATCTACGAAATTAAAGACAGAGAGCTAATTGTATTACTGCTAAGCGTAAGTCATCGCAAAGATGCTTATTGAAATCTAAGTAAGGTAAAGCCAAATCATACTAAGTCAAACAAATCAGAAATGCAATCCTTAGATATAAACTCAAAGAAAATGACCCCAATTAAATACGAAATAGTTGTTTATTGGAGCGAAGCCGATGACGCTTTCATTGTTGAAGTTCCTGAACTTGCAGGTTGTATGGCAGATGGACAGAGCTATGCCGAAGCAGTAGCCAATGCCGAAATCATCATTCAAGAATGGATAGAAACTGCAAAAGTGCTAGGTAGAGTCATTCCCACACCCAAAGGACGGTTGATGTACGCCTGAGATCAAGAAAAAAGGAAAAGGGTAAAAGGAAAATACGCTAAAGCAAATCTTGATGAACTATGCGGCATCTAGACACCTAGCAAATTATTCACAGACATGACAAAGCGTTCAAGCACTGTAGATGCGATCGCTTCATCTGCAACATAGATTTTGCGAGAGTCTTGAGTTAACACCACAATCAGACACTCTTCAGTGAAAATCAACCAAACTTCTTGGCATCCAGACCTTAAATATTCACTAGCTTTTGCAAATACCTCATTAGCAACATCAGTAGGCGAGATCACTTCAGCAATTAATGGAAAACTTTGGGGCAATGTAGACAAATCACCATATTGGGCAAGCAACTCAGCGGTAAGGTAAGCAACATCAGGTCTGCGCCCTTGTTCTAAGGTTCGACAAGGAACTTCTGTATATACTTCACCGCCAATACCAGAGCTTTCGATATGATTGCCCCAATGCCTCGCAACCCTACTTTGCACCCGACCATGTTGTAATGTCATACCTGTTTTTTCGATTAAATTTCCATTGACCCATTCGATTCCGCCTGATGGTGGATTGTTTGCCCATTCGTCAAGGGAAATAGGTTGGGGGATGGCTATTTCTTCTACTTTTTCAGCGATCGCTATGCTAACCATAATTTTCAGCAGGCTAAGTTGATTTGATTATACTTAAACCCAAATAATTAAAAGCGGCACTTTCATTCTTTGGAAAAAGAAAATTTATTTTTTGCTTGTCAATATTGCACACTGTGTTATCATTAGATTCGCGAGTTAAGGGCTTGTAGCTCAGTGGACTAGAGCACGTGGCTACGGACCACGGTGTCGGGGGTTCGAATCCCTCCTGGCCCGTTCTAAAGAACAAAAAAAGCAGCGCCTAGCGCTGCTTTTTTTTATTTAGGGTTTTGTTTAGTTGTAAATTTATCTGCGATCGCCTGATCGACATCTTCAGGAGTCACAATCCAATAACTAAAGCGAAACTCATTTGGCTCACTGGGTCTACCTTTCAGACTAGTGGCTTGGATTTGGTCAGGTTTTAAAGTCATACTAAATGTTGCGATCGCCATCATCTCGTCAAAGCTGAGATTAGAGTCCACATGTTTTTGCATGACGTTAATCAGATTAGGAAGATTCAGCACCACCGAAGGATTAGCAATTTTCGCCTTCACAGCCTTCAAGACAATCTGTTGTCGCTTAATCCGCCCGATATCTCCCTCTTCATCATGGCGAAATCTAGAGAAACCTTCAGCCTGTTCCCCATTTAACGTCTGCACACCTGCATAAAGATCGATATTGAGCTTTTGAGTATTGTCTTTGTACTTCATTCGCTTAGGGACATTCACCTCAATACCGCCTAGGGCATCTACTAAAGCTGATAGCCCAGAGGTATCTATACGCACATAGCGATCAATTTCAACACCATTAAGTTTCTCAGAAACAACCTCTTGCGCAAGCGAAGAACCACCATAGACATTCGCTGCATTAATTTTAGTCACACCATAGCCTGGAATTGGCACTTGCGTATCGCGAGGGATTGACAGCATCTGCACAGAGCGATCGATAGGATCGAGACGAATTAGCAGCATACTATCGCTACGACCATTAAAGGATTCGGGAGAGCCTATGGGAGCATCAAGGACTCGATCTACACCCATAACCAAAATCTGATAGGGACGTTCTAACTTGCGCCCTAACCCCTCCATCAAGACTTCTTCGGGTTTGCGTCCTGACAACAAACCACCCCAATCTAAAGCGTTAATCGGGATGATCCGACCTAAAAGAGTACCAGCGCCAATAGAAACTAATAGGGATAAGGTAAACCCAATTTTTGCAAAGGGGATGCGCTTAATATTTGTAATAGTTTTAGTAATAGTTGTGGGAACTGCATCGATTTGCACTGGTTCTAGTAAATTAATAGGCAAATCAGCCCGATTGGTGGTATCGGCTGACCGAATTTTGGATGCAGTTATCGGTCTATTACTCACACACCACTCCATAACTTCTATAATGCTCAACAAACAACATATACCGCAAGTCAACAACTCTATGCAAGCTGTAATTATTGCTGGTGGAAAAGGAACACGCCTCAGACCATTGACCTATGGCTGCCCTAAGCCAATGCTACCCCTGATTGATCGTCCATTTTTAGAGTGGATGATCAATCGTTGTCGTGAAGCTAGTGTCTGCGACATTTTACTAAACGTGCAGTATCAAGCGCGACAAGTAATCGATTATTTTGGGGATGGCGATCGCTTTGGGGTGAAAATTCGCTATGTCGAAGAATCAACCCCTCTCGATACCGCAGGCGCAATTAAGCTGGCAGAGCCATATTTCACTGGTGAGTCATTGATTGTATTCAATGCTGATATTCTTACTAATTTAGACTTGACGGCGCTGATAAAGTTTCATAAGGAAACTCAAGCTGATGCAACTTTGACCTTGACAAGAGTTCCTGACATTACGCCTTTTGGCTTAGTAGAAATTAATGAGCAAAGTCAGGTACAAGCTTTTCGTGAAAAACCGAACGCAGAGCAAGCAGTAGAATTTCTTGCTCAAGGGATCGATACAATTAACGCAGGAACCTATGTTCTTGAACCAAAGATTTTTGACATCTATCCAACGGGTGAGACTTTAAGCTTTGAACGGAAGGTTTTTCCCAATGTTTTGGAACGCGGTCTAAAGATGATGGGATTTGTATGGGATGGCTATTGGATGGATATGGGAACACCTGAGAAGTATTTTCAAGCTCAAGTTGATGTTTTGGAAGGTCAGGTTGCCTATGATTTTGGCGATCGCGTTGAGCAGAGAAGTGAAGGTGTTTGGATCGCAAAAACGGCTAAAATAGCTGAGGGAGCGGTTTTGAATGCACCTTGTTATGTGGGAGAAGACGCTTCTATTGGTAAAGATGCTCAAATTCCATCGCAAACTTTAATCGGAGCAAATTCCCTTGTGAGTCGGGCGATCGCTTCAGGCATGTATGCCGCAGGTTCAATGTTAATTTAGAACGCAAAAAAAGCGGTAGGGGCTATTCATGAATAGCCCCTACCGCTTTTTTGTTTTTTTTAGTCGTTTCGCTTAGTACAGGACAAAAAGTTGCAAAAGTAGACAGGAAGGGGTTTTATAAAAGATAACCACATCGCAAATAAAACCCCTATGAAAGAGATTAACCTATTTCGAGAAAAGTTGCATGAACATCTGCAA
>JBIKYZ010000398.1:0-3975 GCA_044354985.1 Pseudanabaena sp.
CCTATGTGCTACTCTTGGTTTAGTTTCGATGAAGCAATTACGTTCAAACTTTGTTTCAGTATACATTCTCAGACTCTTTTATCTAAATCAAATCTCTGGATTTTCTATCTGCGTAAGGTGAGTGATATAAACTTCGTCAGACAGCGTGTAGGTTGTTGGAGCCAGATTTACAGTTCCGCCTAAAGCCGATACATCAACACCATTTTGGATAGTTCCATTAGCGCCCACATTGGTAGTAGTCGCAGTACCAGACAAAACACTGCCACTAAATAGAGTGATTGGTGCATTGAGATTGACTGTAACTGTAGATAGAGATAAATTACCGCCACTAGTATTATTACCACTATCGATCGCATCACTCACAGTAATCGAACTACTAGCTTGTAGGTCAAAGTTAGCACCATCAAGATTTGTCACGATCGTTGCGGGAGTGATGTCACCACCTGTAGTCGCTACGGTCAAAGTCGTTGGATCGAGTAACCAAGTTCCCCTTACGCCATTAGGTGCAGAAGCATTCACCTGTGCATTATTACCAACTGCGAGATTAGCTTTACCAGAAGTCTCAATCAGACCACCATTACCACTCTGAGAGCCAGCCTTCACTACAATCTTGCCATCAAAGCGCGTAATGCCATCTGACCATACAACCACCGTTCCGCCATTGCCAGCAGTCAACGCATTAGCATTAATCGTGCTGCCGCTATCGACTGTCGTAGACTGAGACTTAGGAGTTGTGCCATTACCTTGATAATCACCACCAATCAACACCGTACCGCCACCATTGACACCCGATGCATTGATATTGGCACTAGCCAGATTGACATCCTTGCCCAATACCTGAACCTTGCCACCCTGATTACCCGATACATCCAAAGTACCCGAAGCAATCACCGTTCCTGCGGTCTTACCTGTGAGCAAAGTCGGTAAATCTACACCTCTCAAGACTGGTGCATTGCAAATGGCTTGCTGATCGGCGATCGGCAAATCAAAGCTCAAGACACTACCTTCATTAGTGATCGTAATAAATTTATTATCGGGAGTCGCTGCGATCGTGATTTTCCCTTCAGGAGTTGCGATCGTGCCTGTATTTACCACCATGCCACCTACGAGCGTGACACTTTTGCTAGTGCTAACACTGAGGTTCCCTTGATTTAAAATTACACCCGATGCAGATGCTCCAGTAGTCGATCCCAAATTTGGCAAAGTACTGTTAAATGCATATCCTGTAACGTTTCCACTCAGGTTGCGAACCTGATCTGCGCTACTATTCATTCCAAACCAACCATTCCCAACTTGCATAGCCGAGGCAGTAGAAGCAGAGAAATTAGCAGGTACATTCAAACTTGCATTCGCACCAAATACAATTCCCGCAGGATTCAAAATGAAGAGATTAGAATTCCCGCCCGTCACTTGGATTAATCCATTAATTAGTGAGGCTTCACCACCCGTCACACGAGTAAGAATATTTTGGACACTAGAATTGCTCAGAAAGTTAGCAATTTCTCCTGAGGACAAACCTAACTTCTGCAAACTATAAAATAAGTTTGCGCCTGCTTGAGTTCCGCCACTGATGTTATATTGACTGCCAATTTGGATAACATTAGTATTGAGATTATTAACAGTCGATGGAGTCACATTTTGAGCAGAGACACCACTCGTAGAAGCCAGAATACATGTAGCTATTAAATAGCTAAAAGATGTCTTTTTAAGCAACATTTCTATTTTTCCGTAAGAGTATATAACCTGAGCATTAGCCACATGCTCAGATCTTTTGCAATTTTTTTGAATGAATAAATCTAGAGTTAAAGCACGCCTTAAAAATAAGTATGCAGAAATCCTTTACCCGCCAATTAGCTGTAAGATAAAGCAATCTAAGAGTTTGTTATGCAAAACCCTAGAATGCATATATGTTTTAGATAGCAAGATTCTAGAAAGAATTAATGCACGAGAATAGACAGCAATCAACCTAAACAACAGTCTTGCTTCTCGCTATTTCCCCCCATGTTTCCGCAAGGAAGATTCTTGCAAATATTGTAAAACAGAAAATCAAGAACTTATCTGGTTTTTGAAAAGAAGTAAAAACAAAAAAATTATCTCTATTTGCAATAAAAATGGGTAAAATTTCGTAAGCAATTGAGATTACTATCTTTTAAACTCTTATTCTCTAATTCTTTCTGCCACCCCTTAATTACTATAACGTAAGATTTTACAAATGCAACATAAATTCTCAAAACAACAATTAATTAGATTGTTTCAATCTTTGTAGCTATTTCTCACTATGCTAAATTACCCATTCTTTTTCGTCCCTTTTCGGGTGGAGCCTTAACTCGCAAAAATGATTTTCTCCCCTTTGCTCAAGATGTCACAGTAGTTTTAGGCTCTGAATATGTCCATGTCTATCCATATATGCCCTATGCCGAATATATGGCAATTATGGAAGAAGGTGATATGTGTCTTGATTCCTATCATTTTGGTGGCTTTAATGTACTCATCGATGGTTTGTATCTCCAAAAGCGCTCAGTAGTCTCTGAGGGGAAACGCTGGTATAGTCTCTCAGGTGCGGCTCTGATGAAGAAATTAGGACTGGGTGTGCTTGTCGTCAAAACGCCAACGGAATATTCTCAATTAACGCTTAAGCTCATTGGCGATCGCAATTTTTATGAGTCAATGCAGGACAAGGTGCGGCAAATCGATTTGCAAAATATCGCTTTTCAACCAATGAATGGTCAATATTTTAAAAAAGCGATCGCCTTTCTCATTCAAAATCACGATCGCCTAAAATCAGAATCCTCTAAAAAAGCAATTCGGATTGCTTAGCGATCGCTCACCACATAAAACGATATAAAGAAGGGCAGTGCAAAGCACTGCCCTTCTTTATATCGTTTTAGACCACTAACAATTAAGATTTAAGTTTTTTCTGGTTTTTTCTAGTTTTTTCTGGCTTTCTCTGGTATCTTGAGAACAGTTAGTTTATGGTTTTCATAAACTAATTCGGAGGGAAACTCGATTTGTTATATCTGAATTTGCACAACTGGATAAATTACAGCAAGTTCTAATCTCCAACTTTTTCTAAGTGAATGATGTTATGTGGAAGCAAGCAAAGTTAATTTGTGAATTCCTCAAAAAGATGGGGAGCCTAGCCTGTGCTTTTTAATTCTTCTTATGTCTAGCTAAGTAATATTAGTCAGTAATTAAGTTTGAGAAAACATTTAAGAATTAAAGCTCTATTTGTCTAGCCCCCTAAATCCCCCAATTCTGGGGGACTTACAGCAAATTCCGATCAAACCCGCCACAAGTCTAATAAGCTAAAAAGATTATCAAAGAAAGATTACATATGGCAGCGTATTCACTAGATTTACGGAAGAAGATATTAAGTGCGTGGCAAAACAAAGAAAATACGCAGAGAGGTATAGCTAAACGATTTAAAGTAAGCTTGTCATTTGTTCGAGATTTTTTGCGTCGGTATCGAGAAACAAATGAAATAGCAGCAAAACCACAAGGAGGAGATCGACGGTCGAAAATCAAAGGCAAAGATGAAGAATTAGTAAAGACAATTGTTGAAGCCCAAAATGACATATATCTCAGAGAGATCAAAGAAAAACTACAGGAAAGAAACACAATAGAAGTGAGTGTATCAGGATTGAGTCGTACGCTTAAGCGCTTAGAATTAGGGCGTAAAAAAAACTTTAGTAGCCAGCGAACAAGCGACAGAAAGAGTAAAAAAATTGCGTTATGAGTTTCGTCGTTGGCTAGATACGATCGATGTCAAAAACCTCGTATTCATTGATGAGACAGGGCTAAATCTAGGGATGACAAGGCTTTATGGTAGATGTCAAGGGGGATGTAGGGGGGAGCATGTCACTTTTTTGGGATAGTCTAGAAAGCCAATAAACCATTGAGATAAGCACAACGATGGGCAAGCACCTGAGGGACATTTTCTTTGTTCCACTGAGCACCAGAGATTTTAGTGCGACG
>JBIKYZ010000399.1:0-3958 GCA_044354985.1 Pseudanabaena sp.
GTCGCACTAAAATCTCTGGTGCTCAGTGGAACAAAGAAAATGTCCCTCAGGTGCTTGCCCATCGTTGTGCTTATCTCAATGGTTTATTGGCTTTCTAGACTATCCCAAAAAAGTGACATGCTCCCAAAGGTAGCTGCTGGATAAGAGGTTGGTGAATGACTTCATATCCTTGGGAGCTATAACATTCAATAACTTTTGTCTTGACCAAACTATTAATACTTGTACTACCTGAACAGAAGTGAAACCCCGTAGGGGCAATTCATGAATTGTCCCTACATTGTGTCCTTAAGTCCCAAAATGGCAACGCCATTTTGGGGCTTAAGATTACATGAAATCGCGAGGATCGGTGATATGACCTGTCAAAGCAGAAGCTGCTGCTGTATAGGGCGAAGCGAGGTAAATTTGTGCTTGTTTATTACCCATCCGACCAGGGAAATTGCGGTTTGTGGTCGAGACGCAAACTTCCGCTTCATTGACACGGCCAAATGTATCTTGTGGCCCACCCAAGCAGCCAGCACAGGACGGTGAAGCTGGTTCAATGCAACCTGCTTGCAAGAAGATTTCTGAGAGTGTCAAGCCATCGATCTTCAAGCTGAATAGGTCATTGTAAACCTTCTGTGTTGCTGGTACAAGGTAAGTGGGAACCTTGACCTGTTGACCTTTGATCAATTTAGCGGCGTGATAGAAGTCTTCTGTTTTACCACCAGTACAGGAGCCGATATAAACGCGATCGATCTTCACATCTTGTACTTCGCGCACAAGAGCGCGATTGTCAGGAGAGTGAGGTTTTGCAACTACGGGTTCTAGTTTGGAGACATCGTAATGTTTGACATAGTAATACTCGGCATTAGCGTCGGCGTAGAGCGGCTCAAAGGGCTTGTCGGTGCGCGATCGCACATAGTCAAAAGTCGTCTGGTCTGGAGCAATCACGGCATTTTTGCCGCCTGCCTCGATCGCCATATTGCAGATCGTCATCCGCTCTTCCATGGTCATTTTGGCGATCGCTTCGCCTTCAATCTGTAAAGCTCGATAGTTTGCGCCACTAACGCCGATATCGCCTATTACTTGCAAAATCAAATCCTTCGCCAACAAATAAGGCGGCATTTCTCCATCAAATACAAACTTCATCGAGGCAGGAACCTTGAGCAATAATTTGCCTGTTCCCAAAACAAATGCAGCATCGGTATTGCCGATGCCTGTGGCAAATTGTCCAAATGCTCCCGCATTACAAGTATGGGAATCAGTGCCAAATAGTACCTCACCTGGTCGCGTGTGACCTTCTTGCGCAAGAGCGATATGGCAAACACCTTTATAGTCAGGATTCGCTTTAAAGTCTGAAAGATCGGTAATGTCGTAAAAATATTTAATGTCTTGCTCTTTGGCAAATTCTCTCAAAATATCAATATTGCGGTTAGCTCTTGTATCTTTGGTAAAAATATAGTGATCGGGGATCAATACTAATTTTTCTTTGTCCCACACCTTGGCATCTTGACCAAATTCACGCTTAAATACGCCGATCGTGCCAGGGCCACAGACATCATGGGTCATTAGCAGGTCAGCATTCACCCAAATATTTTCGCCTGGGCTAATGTGACTTTTGCCCGACGCTTTTGCCAAAATCTTTTCGGTGAGTGTCATTCCCATAATTGTGATGTCCTTGCGTAGATGTTGATTCCTACTTGTTTTGTAAATTAAATTATAGTCTGAAGATCGGAAGTTTTTAAGTTATCCCCATCTGTCCGTAATAACAATTCTCATTTTGAGAATTGTTATTACGGACAGATGAAATTTAATCTTTACGTAAAATCATGATTATGGCGATCGCTATATCATAATTTGTATTGAATTATGTCGATGTTGATTGGGGCGGCTTGCAACAAAAACATCATGATACGGGACTAATACTCAAACTAAGGCTCAAACTAAGTCTCAATAAAATTGAGAGAGGATTTTATGTCCACACCAGAATCAGAACTTCCACAAAAAGCAGGACGGGCTGCTCAAGTTGGCGCAAGTCTTGCCACAGCTAAAATCGCAGGTAACCTTGCGCTAGCCTCTAGTATTACGATCGCCTTACTTGTGGGGATTGTATTTTCACTAGTTACCGCCACCATTTTTATCGTCAATAGTCCCAACCCTATTCTTGGATTTGGCGTTGCAGTCCTAGTCACGATTGTGGTGAATGCGATTATTTTCTTTGTGTCGCCTTGGATTATGGACTTGACTCAAGGCTGGCTCTATCACACTCGCTGGGTAGAAATTGCAGAAATCGAGCGGCTAAGTCCTGAATCGGCGCGTGTGATTCAGCGGATCTGTGGTCTTAAGAAGCTGAAGCAGCCTCGCCTCGGCATCATTGACGATAATAATCCAACCGCTTTTACCTATGGTGCGTTGCCAGATAGCGCTCGTCTAGTAGTTAGTGTAGGTTTGTTTAAGTATCTTGACGATGATGAAGCTGCTACGGTTTATGCCCATGAACTGGGGCATATCGTCCATTGGGATTTTGCGGTGATGACTGTGGCTTCGACATTGGTGCAGATTACCTATTTGCTCTATGTCACTATCCGTGAACTCGGCAAAAGAATTAATGATGAACGTGCTGAAAATGCAGCGATGGTTACTGCATTTATCGCCTATGCGTTTTACATCATTGGTACATATATGGTGCTTTACCTATCACGCACTAGAGAATATTTCGCTGACCATTTTGCTGCTGAGCAGACTGGTAATCCCAATGCTCTATCTCGCTCTCTGGTTAAAATTGCCTATGGCATTGTCCAAGAAACCGAGAAGTCTAAAGAACCAAGCCGTTTGATGCAAGGTACTCGCGCTCTGGGCATTTACGATGCTAATGCTGCGGCTTCTACTGGTACTGCCTATCAAATTTCTTCTTCTCCAGAAAAAGTTGGTCGCCTATTTCTCTGGGATTTATTTAATCCTTGGGCATGGTGGATGGAGTTAAATTCGACTCATCCGCTGACGGGTAAGCGAGTTCGTGCTCTCAGTAACTATGCTGAGCAACTGGGCTTAGATATGGAATTTGATATGGGACATGTAGTTGCCGAAGGTAAACGCCTCGACAAAAAACGTCTCTATGGCACGTTCTATCAAGATGTCCTGCTCTATGGTGCAGAGTTTATTGCGATCGCAGTTGGTTTAGCGATCGGTGCTGCTACATACACAAGTATTGGCATTCTCAGAGCTTTTGTGGCAATTCCTCTATTGTTGCTTGGTGCGGTGATGATCTTTAAGCGATCGGTCATGTTTCCAAGTTCCAAGAATGCGCCTGCGAATGATGTGATTACGCTCATGTCTGATGCCTACGCTAGTCCTTTGCGTGGTCAACCTGTGCAATTGGAAGGAACTCTGATTGGTCGTGGTGATGCGGGTTATGTGTTTGGTTCTGACTTGAAGTTACAGGACAAAACTGGCATGATGTATCTGCTTTATGCTTCGCGTTGGGGCCCTTTGGGTAATTTCTTCTTTGGCATGAAGCGTGTAGAAGGCTTGATCGGAACAGAAACCACAGCAAAAGGTTGGTTCCGTCGCGGTGTTGCATCTTGGATGGATTTAGAACTTCTATCTACCAAAAATGGCAACAAAGTTTCGAGTCATCCTGCCTTTTGGGGGCTGTTATGGTCAATCGTCTTTTTAGCGATCGGTGCGTTACTATTTTTTGTTAAATAGTTTCTAACCCATATATCTCACAAAAAAGAGAGGGCGATCGCCCTCTCTTTTTTGTTAAAGCTAACTGATGTTACGTGGAACGCAAATGATGAATCTCTTGCTAATAGCAGAGCAGGGCAAACTACGCCAAAATTCAAAGGTTCTTGTAGATACTGTCTTAAAAGTCAACAAGTAAATGGAAAAGAATGTGGGCAGTTTACCACAGCTATTTTCGTTCAAATCCGCAACAGAATTTATGCTAAGAGTTTTACTACGCAAAACTCTTAGCATA
>JBIKYZ010000144.1:0-13099 GCA_044354985.1 Pseudanabaena sp.
TAGCCATTCATAGCACGCTTGCTCATCTAGCAATTGGGTTAGGGGAAATTTGATCATCTTAATCTCTGAAAATTCAAAACGACTTACTCCTATTTTGCCATTTCACCTATTTACCCAGATGAGCCTCAAGATTTTGCTTCTTTCAAAATTATTAATATCCCCAAATCTTTCGATCAGTAAATTTAAGTCATAAACATCTTGTCTACGAGTTCTATTTCTAGAAACTTGCTGTAATAATGAGCGATATTTTTCGGCTATTAAGTCTGTTAATGAATAAGTCAAAATGCCTTCTTTGAGATTTAGCTTTAAATCCTCAATATTAGGAGTTGCTTCATTCAAACTATAATCAATTGATACGATATTCAGTGATTTTAAAGATAGTAATCGCTTATGCTGAGATGTTCCTTTATATGCGTATCCTACTGTCATCTTAATTGATGGATATGTAGATTTACGATCTTTTGGCTGTAACTTACTACTTTGTACACGACAATCTAAATCATAATCTAATTCCTCAACCTTCTGGGCTAGGCTACTATCCAAAGATTGACGAATGCTATCTTCCGTAATCTCACTACCGAGTGGTCTCTCCGTAGAAAAGTCGATATCTGTTGTAAAGCGATGACTTTTATACCTTATCGCTAACAAAATACCTCCTTTCAAAATCATGTTTGCTTTTAAGTCACTATCTGAAGCAATTGCCGACAAGATCGTATGTACAGCCTGACGAAGCTCCTTCTCATTACTCCTATTAGTTGGTGCGTCTTCAACCCAGTCTTTGATATCAAATTCCTCAATTTCACTCATCAAGCACTATTCCTGAAAATATTCAAAGAAATTTTCCATTTATCTGACCATTCAGGAGAGTATTCTGAACTTGAATCAAGCTTTCTCGATCCACCTCTTTGAGCAAGTGAAGACCAACCATTAATAACATCATTATTAATAATACCTAGACGCTCATTCAAAATATAGCCTGCCCTAACCTTATCGATAGGTTCTCCATTTTTATCAATATCGTCAGTTATCAATCTGAGATATTTTTCTCCATATTCTTGAAATACATCCAATACATGATTGATACCCCCGCATAGTTCAGGATTTCTTAACATATCGAGGAATGTTCTTCCTACAGTCGAAACTCTAAGAGATCTTCCCCTAACATTCTTATATGCTCCCAAATGCTTAGAACTCAGACAATGAAGGTCTGTCTTATCGATCTTCTTCATGTTCGGTCTAACTAGTTTTGGCAACCCATGCTCACAATAACTTTCAAAATCATCGCCCAGATCTTTTTGCATTTTCTCTTTTGCTAAAGATCGCCAAGTATTATTCGGAGGAGAAGATATAAATAATTTTTTTGGCATTCGATCTGTCAAACCATGATATGACATGGCACTTAAATGAGATATATAGCAAAAAGGGTCAACTGTACAGGCTATATCCTCAAGATCGCCATCAGATCGACCAAGAAGAGTAAAAATATTGGAGAGATTCTTATGAGGAAATAAAACTCCTTCATCTAGTAATAAATTCAAGTACTTAGCAATGTCTCTTTTTTTCGCAAAGTTCTTGTAAAACTCTACAGATTTACCACTATAAACCTTGCTTCGGCATATTTTGTTTACAGTTAATCCAAACTGATATTTAGAGATGACGGGCTGATCTAAATTACCAAGTGATAATGTGATTGCTTTGACGACATCCATAATTAACTGGCAGTTGAAAAGCCAAAAGCTACGCTATAATGTTAGGATTACATCCTTAGGATGTAATCCTAACATTATAGCGTAGCTTTGTCAAGCAACTATAGTTGCTTGACAAAGCTACGCTTACAGTAAAACCTTAAATTGGACTTTCCTTTTTCCAATCGTTTTCAGTCTCCGCATCTGCTGGAAAGAAACATTCAATTCTAATTTCCTGAAGAGTGATGTCGTAGGGAGTACCAAGGGTTGCGATCGTTGAGAAAAACTGCCAATTTAGATTGCTTTTCTTTAAATGCATAGTAAGCAGCAAAGTATGCTGCTCAGAGTGACTTGAGGTATTCCACAATTCAGAAGCATCAGGATAACTTAGGAGTTCATTAAACAATAAAGCTGACTGTTCGCTCTCAATCGATGAATTAGCTTCACGATATGTTCGCTGAAGTAAATGCCTAGCAACTTCTTCCCAATTAACAATAAAGGGACGTAGACCCTGATGATCGAAAACAACGCGCATCAAATTGATTTTCCCCTCAATACAGAATAGGCTTTGGAGCTTATCTGGATCGATGAAAGTACTCAACAGTCGAGCAGATCCTTGGTTGGTCAGAAGTAAATTCCAATAGCGATCGATGACGATTGCTGGATAAGGTTCTTGTTGGTTCAACATAAAATCGATCGCTTTACTAATCGATGCCATTTCAGGAGCCAATAAATCAGTCTCTGCATGAATCGGTGTAAACCCAGCCGCACTCAACATCAGGTTTTGGTGTCTGAGCGGAACTTCTAATACGCTTGCTAATTGCAACACCATTTCCTGACTAGGTTTTGCGCGTCCTGATTCGAGAAAGCTAATGTGACGCTGGGAGACTTGGCTGATGAGGGCAAGATCGAGCTGGCTAAGACTACGGCGATCGCGCCATTGCTTCAGTATGATCCCAAAGGAATTTGGTTGAGGTGCGCTAACTCGCTGCTGCATAGTAAATCTTTCAGAAAAATGAGTTTGATTACCTGTGAGGTAATTGCTTTGATTATCTCTGTTTGTCAAGATGATGGCAAGCACACACATGAGTATGTCTTCTATTCGGTTGATTCGGCTAATAAGAGTAATAACAACATGACCTTACCTAGTTCTTTTCTAATTCCTTCTGAGTCGCTGTTACCTACTATCGCCGCTGCATTTTTCTTAATGTTCTCCATATATATTCTTGTTAAAGATGAGCGACCTGTGAAGAACAGTTGGATATTTCCTGCTGCGCTATCGATTTTGTTCTTGCTTTTTTCTTTGAAAGCGATCGCATCAGAAGGACTGTCAGGAGTTTGGTTTGAACATACTCGCGATTTGTGGGGTAATCAGATTTGGTTCGACCTTCTCTTGGGAATTGGTATTGGGTGGTACTTGATCGTACCGCAAGCAAAATCATTAGAGATGCGTGTATCCCTTTGGCTAGTGCTCATTGTTTTCACTGGCTGTATTGGTTTCTTAGCGATGATTGCACGCCTAATATATTTACGGGATTGTTCTAAGAAGCATGAGCAGTTGTCGAACAACTAGATTTTAGGCAGGAATTTCAACATTATTTTTTTAACCAACAAGAGTAACAACAACATGACATTACTTCGCGCTTTTTTAATCATTGCTATGCTGATAATCTATGCCGTGTCAATTTATGTTATTGCCACAATGGGCATTAACTATCCAGCGGTCTTTTTAAGTGACATGTTAAAGCTTGACTGGCGAACGCAGTTCAACACAGATCTTTTGATTGCTCTATGCCTATTCTTTATTTGGGTAGCGTGGCGAGAGGGATTTACCATCAAGGGATTTCTATTCGGCTTTCTGTTCATGAACTTGGGTTTTATGTTCGGATGTCCTTATTTGCTATTCGCGACATATAAGGCAAATGGCAATATCAAGGCTCTGCTATTAGGTGTTCATGCTGATAAGTGAATGATGTTGAGGGTAAGAAGAAATCGTTTAACGCGATCTCCTAGAAATCACGACTCACAGAAATAGATTGGCTCCAAAAATGCAGCGATTGGTTTATTCTTGATTAAGAGTCGGTGTTTGTATGGAATTTAACTACAGCTACAAGAGCAGTTCGACAGTATCTGGGCAGGGCGATCGCACAGCGATGTCGTTCTCGCCTGACGTGACAAGGCAACCCACTTACTTTAGAGGCGAACTGCACCAGAATATTGCCTTTCGAGAAGCGATTAGTGCCTTGCATGACGTTGTAGTTTCTGATCTTCGTTTTAAGCCAAAGGATAAAGAAGCTTACAAAGCTTGGGCAGCCCAACGTAATGAGATTGACTGGCAACTGGTCGCCACCCAACGCCAAGAAGTCACAGATAAGATCAAAGCCCTGCAAGCCGATCTCACCGATCTAAATCGGCGCAGTTCGGAACGGATGTCTGGATTTTATAGAGCTACTGCGAGATATTTTGACTATCTCTATCAAAAGGATCGAGATTACTGGTTTGTGCTTGACCCTGTAATTACCGTTCATCCCGATGAAGTCTTCTTTGAGTGCTTTAGCCAAGATGAGTCTAGCTATGGTCGGCTGGGGGCTAGCTATGAGGTATTTAAGAATGTTGATGAATTTGCCTGTGGCACTACCAACATCGATTACTCCGCCGCACTCTACGATGAGTTCCAGAAGATTCGCAGCTATAAACGGACTTCGTTGGAGGTCGATCCTTCAGGATTTGAAGTGCAGACTACAGGAGAATCTGACTATAAAGAAGTCAAAATCGATCTGCCAGATACTTGGGTGCGCGGCTTTTTGCAGGTTAGCTCGGCTATGTCACTTCCCGCAATTCGCTTTGACCTCCATCCCACCGATATTTATAACATCTGTTTTGTTTTGCGTCGTCGCAAAGAAAAGCAGGGACCGCGCAGTATGCGCTATATTCTCAAGCCGAACGAACCTGTTCGGATTGTATTTGAGCCTTGGGGAACGGAAATAGTCTGTTCCCGCTCGATTTATGAAGGCAATAGCGATCGCACGATCCGCGTTTGGGGTCGTCGCCGTCTATTGATTTTGGAGCGTCTGATTCCCGTAGCCCGCAAATTTACGGTACATTTACTCGGCAATGGGATGCCTTCTTTTTATGTCGCCGATCTTGAAGATATGTCCTTCACGCTGGGACTATCGGGTTGGACGGCAAATGACTGGGCAAAGGCGAGTAATTTTGATTTACTTGCGCCTAGGGCAAATGTTGATGACCGCACCAAACGCCAGATTTTTGAGGCACTCAAGCAAAATTGGGTAGAATCCCCTGACGCTCTGGCAGCAAGACTCAGACTCGATCGCTCGGTGATTCTTGGTGCGCTCAGTGCCTATACTCAGGCGGGTAGAGCGATTTATGACCTGAATAAGCAGGTCTATCGTGTACGCGAACTGTCCAATGTGCCTTTGCCGATGGATAAGCTGCGTTTTGCTAGCGATCGCGAAGCCCAAGCGAGTCGATTTTTAGAGCAAAATGCTGTGCGGATTACCAGTGACAATATTGATACTTTGGGAACTCAATTTTTGCAAGGAGAAGTGCGCCACAAAAATCAAACTTTCCTGCCTATGGTCACGCTCGATCGCGATCTACGCATTGTTCACGCTGAATGTACTTGCAACTGGCATCAACAAAACAAGTTATTCAAGGGGCCATGCGAACATATTCTAGCTTTGCGAATGCATAGCGATCGCATCGCTAATGCAATTGTGTAATACCCTTTCGTTGCTCTTGTTCAACGAGCCAAATGTTCTTTTAGCCAAGCACTTAAATCAGCAGTTGTTTGTAAGTCAAAGATTACTTCGGCTAAATTTTCTAGCTGCGCGACAGATAGTTTAGAAATTTTAGATTTTATGCTTGGAGATATTTTACCAAATTTGCGGGTCAGCATTCGTACCAACATCGCAGCCTGTCTTTGTAAGCCCTCTTGTTTACCAATTTGCAAACCGCGTTGTTCACCAATTTGCAAACCGCGTTGTTCACCAATTTGCAAACCGCGTTGTTCACCTTCCTGCATAGCCTCTTGGTAGACGCGGGTTTTCTTTAGATCGCTATGTGTAAACATCGATTCAACCTCTTGACGACTTAGTTTTGGGAATTTGTATACCAACACTGCCTCTATGAATTCTACTACGTTATCTCTCAGTTCAGTGTTTGTTTCTTGCTCAACTTTTTGGGCTAGTTTTCTTGCCATGGTTGGTGCTTTTTTTTCTGTAGCTAAGATTAGCTGAATGATGGCTATGCCAAGGGAGTTTGTTTCTTCCCGCAGGTCTTCTAAATATATGCGGGTGATCCTTCCTGAGGCAATTAGCTCTTGGCAAAATTTGTCGGGTGTTGGTTCGCTATTGTGTTTCGCGAAGATGGCTATGGCTTGCCAGTCTTGGATGGGGCGATATTGGTTGAGATAGAGAAAGATTTCGGCTAGGAATTCGGATTAGAAGTCTTCTTTGGGTTGAAATTGGACTTCTACTAGAAATATTGGTTTGTCGTTGGCAGTGGGCATAAAGATACCATCAAACCGAAATACTTTTTCTGTGATCTCGGCTGAGCTAAATTTATAACCTTCTGCTTCTGCGATCGGGCGATCAATTAGCTCGAATAGTAGGGTGTGGAAGGATTAAAAGAGTTGCTAAAATAAGGTGTCTGTCTTCATTCCTTTATGATTTTGTGGGGATAGATAGTAGCTTGATGGGAAGAGGAATTTGAGGATAGGTGAGATGGATTTTTAAGAGAGATTCTAGGGCTTTGGCTTTATCACAGATCGCGATCGTGGCGGACTGTCTGGAGAAGATTTGGGCGACGATATTCGCAGCAGCTTCGCTTTTAGTTGCTTCTTGATTGAGAAAAGCGAATACCAGTTGCTTGGTGACGCGACCGCGATTTACTTGGGCTAAGACTCTCGTGAAATAGGGAACTAGCTCTTGTAAACGACTGGGATTATTTGTGGCGTAGTTTTCTAGATAGTTGGTGGCAAATAGCTGCATATCTGTAGAAGGATGTTCGCTAAATTTAACCAGATATTCCTGACCATCGGTTTCTTGAAAACAACGACTGACTAAATCGCGCCCAAACTTGCGCACATCAGCGCGAATGCTATCGCAGATACTGATAATCACCGCAGGCGTGAAGTCTTCAGGTTGGAGTAATTCTCCAAAGAGGCGAAATCCAAATAGCCTTGCATCATCCCATCGTGATTCGAGAAATGGTAATGCTGCGAGTAATTCCTCTGGTTGACAATGCAAACGGGGGAGTATCTGTTCGCCCATGGCATAGGCGGCACTGCGAACTGTTAACACTTCATGGTTGCCAAACTGAGCAATCTCTGATGTCGTGAAACTGCTTGCCCAAATAGATCCATTTGCAGAGAGGATAGACCCCGCCACTTCTTGAGCAGCAGTAAATTTGGTTTGGAGAAGTTGCTTAGCCGTCTCTTGGGTAGCAATAGGCATCCATTTAGGTAAATCGTTTTGTAGCAACTGACTGAGAAATTTATGCACCCCTTCGTTCGCTTCAGGTGCAAGCAAGATTTGGAGCAGTTGTCCTGCAAGAATTAAGCTGAAGCCATGATTGTCATTAGCCAATCGACGAATGATCGGACGAATTGCCTCACGCATATCCGCGATCGCATGGGTAGCAATAGTCAAAATTAGGGCTGTACGTTCTAACAAAACGCGATCAGGCAATTGCCCAAAAAGCCTTACACCCAAAACTTGCACATTGTCATAGGGAGATTCTAATAGAGCTTCGATCAAACCAGATGGTAAATCCAACGCATTGACTTTGTGGTTCACCAGAATCTGCGCTCCCAAAGTTTGCAACTCTGGCAGAGGATGACGCAGGAGATCGAGGATGATTTCTAAGCCTAGCGATCGCAATTGCATACTGAAGCTAAGTAATAGAGTTTCTGCTCCTTGTTTAGCTTGTTCTACTTGATCGGGTTGCAGAGTCAGCATCAGGGCAATAATCTGTCCAATTAGCGATCGCACTGTTGCATCACTCACAGTAGCCGCACCGAGTAACTGCCGTGCAAAAGTTCTAGTCTCCGCTTGTTTGCTCAGTACTAACCCCGCAATTAGTTGACTATCCTCAGTTAAAAAGCGATCGCGCTGCTCGTTAATCCATCTATAAGCCGCAGTCCGCGCAAGCGCAAAAGCGCAATTAGCCACTGCTAGAATCAGTTTCCCATCAGGTTGATCAGATTGATGGCGTGCCCCTGCTAGCTCAAATCCTAATTGCGCTGTAACTTCATAAGGACGGTCTAAAATTTTAATCAGATTCTCTAATGATAGTTCTGCACAAAACTGTTGGCATGATCGCATCGCTTTAACAGCAAAATGATGTACAGGACGACATTGACTTTCTAATAGAAGTTGTAATAATGCAGTGGGCTGCTGTTCCCAAAGTTGAGGGAAGGCTTCTTCTCTGACTTTGGGCTCAGGATGTTCAGGCTTGAAGGGTGGAACGCATCGCCATGCTTTGGAGTTGGGCTTTAGGTCGTAGCGGGGGCTATGCTCGTAGAGAATATGATTGAAGGTTAGGTATTTGGCATAAATGTCCCATTCAATTCTGGCTGATTCATAGCGTCGCCAATTGCGATCGTATTTATAGTAAACGGATTGCCGCACTTCCTCGGCATCAGTATCAGAGTACTGCAAGAGAATGCTTACAGCTAAGTTAATGTAAGCTGGATCGCCTAATTCTCCAAGTTTACTTAGCGATCGCCAAACTCGCCGCCTTAAGTAACTGCGAGTTTTGTCAGTATAAACCTGACTTGTCAGAGCTGCTTCGTATTCTGGATGTTCTCGAAGAGGGAATTCTTTCGTAACTCCTTCTTCTTCGACTAATATCATGATTTCGCGAGTTCTTTGATTTCGGTAAGAGCTGATTTGAGGAGCAGGCTCGTTTGTATCAAATCTTCGAGTCAGAATTGCAAAGGCTTCCGCATCTTGGCGATATTCGGCAATTTTAAAAATATGTCTGACTCTTTGAAAGTAGTTATATCGCAGTGGAACTGTTCTCAAAACATCTAAGATGGCTGGGCGAATATTCTCACTATTGATTTGATAGAGCAGTTCGATCGCCATAAAACGGTAGCGATCTTCGCTATTGAGAAGAACCTGAAGTGCTTCAGAAAACTGCTCAGCAGTACCATGGCGAACTGGATCTTGCAGCGCGATCGGTAATTGTCCGATTAATTGAGATCGCATCTCCGCTTGTTTTGCACTATCAGCCAGTTTAAAAACAGCTTCAAAGGCAATACGCCTTACTGAGTCTGGCGTAGCAATATTTTGATACAGATCTTCTAATGTGGGAATGACGCTGCGATCGCCGCACCAACCTAATGACCATGCGATCGCATAGTTCCTAATTGGATTGTGAGAGGTGTTGAGCATCCGTAGCAACAAAGGCGCTGCGGATGCAATCTTTAGCTCTCCTACCCGCCAAATCAATCGATCTAAGGGTTTTGCTGGCGATTCTCTTCGGCTGCACTAGTTGTACTACTACGTCTAGATACTCTGCTGGATCTTCTGCTAGAGGCTCGACTAGATACCTGCCGAGTAGCAACGCCCGTCGGCACACCCAAATTTAAGATCGCTACCAAACGATTAAGAATCGCTTGAATTCTGGCATCGCTATCAATGGGAATTTCTATAGGTGGCGGTGGTGAACTTGCAATCGGTGTAGAAATCGCCGACGCTTCCCCAGTAGCATCACGGTAGCCTTTACTTACTTTTGCATTGACTAAGCGATCGCACAGTTTCAGTGCCTGTTCTAGGGATACGGCTGTAACTGTCTCAGATTTTTCTTTGAGGACAGAGTCTTGTTTCCCATATCGCGAGTTGACTACATAGCGATTATCACCAATCTGACAAAGATCGATTTCGTAGACTTTAGCTGAGCTGCCAGCCTGATAAAGTAGCGTCGTTCGTTTAATTATTTGCATGGCAAGCTCAAACTAGTTAAATTGATAACGTGATAACAATTTAGCTATCCTAAATCGTTTGTATTTGACCCATTTACACAGTCTAGGTTATCGTTTAATAGTACATAATTTGTACGATTTTTATTGTCGCAACAGCAGTCATAAGGACAAACAACCTTGCAATCCGAATGGTGGATCGCCATTCTTGCATTTAGTCTAAGCGCGCATCACTGGCTTGCTCTTAACTGTGCGTCTCTCGCACCTAGTTCGTCATCACAGTTTGGCTTCCGAAAAGCTGACGGACGAACTAGGTGCGGAGCCGCTGGAGTTGAGCAATCCAGTCCTGAGAGGTTTACGAAGGAGTAACCTGTTGACTGCTGCATGTGACTTTATTACAGCGCAAATCGCTGAATGAGAACCCAGATTTCTAGTTAACAATGTTAACTAGAAATTTGATTTTTTGGTGTGACTATGACCAACCAACCCAGCACCCGTCAGGAACTATACGATCGCATTAGGCGTAGCTCCAGAGATGAAGTAATTCTGGAGGAAATGATTCGTTTGGGATTTTGGCCCGCCGCAGGTGAAATGCCCAAAGATCCTGCCGATGAGATTCGGCGCAAGGGCGAGATCATGCGGGAACTTGAGGATTTAAGAGCGCAAAATCGCCAACTGCATAACGAAGAAGCACTCAAAAAAGAAGCTTTAGCCCAGAGATTAGCGGAGTCCAAACGCAAACAACAAGAAACCAAAGAGCGCCGAGAGCGAGAGCGGCAAGAACGTTTAGAAATTTGGGAACTCAAGAAACAACAAGAAATTGTATTTCTAGGCGAAGGTGTTTCCGCAGGACTCAACAAAACTGAATGCGATCGCGATCGCCTACAAAGCTACGGCTTACCAGAATATGGCACATCGGGCGAGATTGCTGCTGCCATGGGAATCAGCCTCGGTGAACTGCGGTTTTTAGCCTTTGCAAGACGGGCTAGCAATGTCTCTCACTACATCCGTTTCAAGATTGCCAAGAAAACAGGCGGCGAGCGGTTGATTTCTGCGCCCATGCCAAGGCTCAAACAAGCGCAGACATGGATTCTCTATCACATTCTAGAGCAAGTAGATTTACATGAGGCGGCGCATGGATTTTGTCGTGGGCGATCGATTGTCACCAATGCCGCGCCGCATGTAGGAGCCGATGTCGTCATCAATCTAGATTTGCAAAATTTCTTTCCTTCTATCTCTTACAAGCGGGTTAAGGGATTGTTTATATCTTTAGGCTATTCTGAAGCCGCTGCCACAATATTTGGACTAATTTGTACTGATGCTGCTGTAGAAGCAGTGGAACTTGATGGCAAAACTTATTATGTGGCTCTAGGCGATCGTCATTTACCTCAGGGCGCACCCAGCAGCCCAGCCATTACCAATTTAATCTGTCGCCGACTCGATCTGCGCCTTACCAAGATGGCTGCAAGTCTGGGCTTTGTGTATACCCGCTATGCTGATGATTTGACCTTCTCTGGTTCTGGTGAGAATTTGCGGCAGATCTGTAATGTGCTGAAACGGACGGAAGCGATCGCAACTCATGAGGGATTCACGATCCATCCTCAAAAGACGAGAGTTCTCCATAAGTCTCAACATCAAGAAGTAACAGGGATTGTGGTCAATGAGAAGCTAAATGTGGATAGAGAGACACTCAAACGTTTTCGGGCTACCTTGTTTCACATTGAGAAGGATGGATTAGCAGGAAAGCATTGGGGCAATTATCCTGATTTAATTCAATCGATTGAAGGCTTTGCGAACTTTGTGGCGATGGTCAATCCAGAAAAAGGTGGCAAGCTCAAGGAGCAAGTACAGCGTATTAAAGCCAAGTACAGACCTAAAAGAATAAAGCGTGTCAGACGATCAAACCAGAACCCAAATAAATTTTTTAAAAGTTTTGCTATGCAAAACTTTTAAAAAATTTATTTGGGTTCTGGTTTGAGTGCAAAGCTCTTTAAACTAACTTTCTAATATCACCAAAGGTGCGATAAAAGCCACCACTTGCAGATTCGCGAATTTCATCAACGAGATAACGTGCACCAGCTTCGCGAATATCTTTAGGGAATTGCACCTTCCAATTCTGGTCATAGCCATCAGAGATAACCCGAATTCTTAACTTGCTTCCTTCTTGGTAACATTCTAGCAATACACCACGGCTACTATCTGAAGTGGTTTCCAATGTCGTAGATGGTAAAATATCATCTAATTTCGGAGACTTGATATTAACGGCTTGAGTGAATGTCCCTGCTTGAGCAGCTTGAATGGCAGATTCACTAGCATCAATACAAGCAAAAGAGCCGTCAGTTGTGACGATGTATAACCTCCCATTAAAGAACTGCATCGAATAAGCAGAGCCGCAACCAGTTCCCAATTTCCAGAGGCGATCGCCATTACGATTAAAACAGTAGATCGAAGAACAGTTATCACCAGCGAATACATATTCACCATCGCCAGCAGTAGCGCAGGAATAGATAGCAGCATCACATTGATAGGCAGTGCCGATTTCGCCTTTTTTGGTGAAACTTTGGACTAACTTGTTATAAGTACCAACATAAATCATGGACTCCTCTTGCCAACCAAATAGGACATCGCCTTGGGTGGGCTGATTCCAGATCACTTGTCCATCCTCCCAGTCATACAACGTTACGCCTTGACTATGCCCGTGATAGATGCCAATCTCATCGCAACGCACCATCCAGCCAGCATTGCCACTGCTACGTTTTGTCCATTTCGATTCATCCTCATGATTGATGGTGGTAATACCACCATCTCGATCTGACACCCCTAAAATGCCATCGCTAATATCTAGCCAAAAAATATCAACATCCCGCGCAATCTCATAGGCAACACGCGGCACTTTTCCACCCAAATCATAGACCTTGCCGTCATCACATCCTGCATACAACCAATCGCGATCGCTAACAATACACTTCACGCCATCAGGTAGTTTGAACTGATTCGTAACTTGACCATCGTGAGTGAGAGTATAGATCCGCCCATCTTGATTACCTACCCAGCAACCCATTTCATCGACAGAGACACCAAAGGCAGATGCACCAGTGGCAAACTTCCAGATGACTGGCGACTGTTTAGAGGATGATTTGGTACTGGTAATTTGTCGGCGAGTAACAGATCTTTTCTGGCGCTCGCCCATTACAGCTAGGGCATAACCTTTGCGCTTCTTTTCGTTGATTTTTTTGGTGGCATCAGCTAGAGCTTTCTCAGGTGTATCAAAGGTAGAGACTTTAGTTTGTCCGCGATCGCCAATGCGACCATAACGAATCGATACATTTGTACCATTCACAATACTTCGGACAAAATTAGAAAGCAATAGAGCCGTAAGCACAAAGGTCAGGGAATCTAGGATGAGATTTAATCAAAGTAGAATCCAAATCTAAGAGGGAAATAAAGCGCTCCAGTAAATGACGGT
>JBIKYZ010000145.1:0-13068 GCA_044354985.1 Pseudanabaena sp.
CTTAGCGAAATATAAAACTTCACCATCTCTGATTCAATCTCTTCGCAATAGTACATAATTAAGCCTTCTTTTCTTATTTATTCTATCCTCATTTGCACAAGTTATTTAATTCTCATTCCTAAGCAATAGATTTCTATTACAGAGAAATCTATTATGGGTTCTAAGCTGATGACAGGAATTGAACCTGTAACATTCTGTTTACAAGACAGATGCTCTGCCAGTTGAGCTACACCAGCAAAAGTATTTTTAGATTCATCGTGCTTTGCACGATGAATCTAAGTGATATTTGGTTGCAGAGGCAGGAGTTGAACCTGCCGATTTTGAGGTTATGAGTCTCAAGAGCCTCCCTTGCTCCATCCCTGCATAGCTTTTCCAATTCAAGAAAAATTGCTTTGCAATTTTTTCTTGAATTGCTCTCAGCGCTGAGCGCTGTATCCAAGTGATAGGGATTGAACCTATGACCTTCTGCTCCCAAAGCAGCCGCGCTACCTCTGCGCCACACCTGGTAATACTAATTTTGAAAATGGCAAAGCCATTTTCAAAATTAAAAAACTCTACTGGGTATGATTTCCAATTACCTGATGTAGTTAAATCAAGCAATTGTTATGAAGAGAATAGAAGCTATACAAAGTATTGCTTCTATTCGATACTCCTGAGAGGATTTGAACCTCCAACGCTTCGGTTCTAAGCCGAACGCCTCTTCCATTGGGCTACAGGAGCAAAGTTAACTGTCTTGGTAGGGATTGAACCTACGACCTCTCGCTTAACAGGCGTTCGCTACTACCACTGAGCTACAAGGCAATAATCCAAGTTTTAAAAATGGCAAAGCAATTTTTAAAACTTCAAAACCTTACTGGGTAATGATTTTAATCATGTGAAGTGTAATACACTTCACATGATTTGGGGTAAGCCCCTTAGGTCAGAATTGAACTGACGACCTCCTGTTCTTCAGACAGGCGCTACTACCAACTGAGCTACTAAGAGTAATGTTTTATAGTTTTGAACTTGTGATGATTATTTAGTTGTCAAGGTTCAGAGGCTTTTGTAATTGCCTTGTAATATATCTGTAATATATATACTACAAAATTGTCAAGTAGTTTCTCAAAATAATTTTGATTCTCTTGGAAAAGCTCTTACCGCAATTCTCAACCATAAGAAGATTTTAAAAAGCGTTGCTTCGCAACGCTTTTTAAAATCTTCTTGGTTTGGTTTTTAGCGCAAAGCGCCATAAGAGCAAGGAATTCTGTGTCCTTAGGACTTATGCAAAAAAATCTCGAAACCCTTATTCCATCGTAAGGGCAATTCATGAATTGCCCTTACGATGGGTTCTTTTGCATAAATCCTAATCTTTTCACATGTCAATTTGCGAATGTCAAAGTAGACTCGCTGATCTTCCAGAGTTTGTGTAAATAGAACTCAACGCGATCGCCTAAAGCAGTCACGAGAGTTCCTTCCTCAGCACAGAGATCGCTAGAGATCCAAGTACCACTGAAGCAAACTTCAACATAGCGATCATCAACTCTATCGACACTAAGCTTATTAGAAAGGCGATCGGACATGACAGACTTTAGTAACAATAAATCCACAACATCCGCAGTTAATAGAAATGCTGCTCGACTGGATTCGATATGGATAGATAAGCCAGAACGCAAACTGAGCAACATCCGATTGGTGACAAACTCCTCTAAGGAGATATCTAATCTCTCTAAGTGCAATCCAGCTTCAGTGTAAGTGAGTTTCAACATTGGGATTGATTCTCCAGAATATACCACTCTAAATTGGGGGCGATTTTCAAGCTGTCATAGGCAACTTGAAAATCGCGATATGGATCGCTATCCACTGTTTATTTCTTGTTGCGATCGCCAAAATTGTTCGGCAAAGGCAACGGTCGGATGCATCGGGGCTTTGGGCTTAGTCCGCAAAGTCATATTGGCTTCGTGAGGCGTGCGATTTCCCTTACGGTTATTGCAAGGTTCACAAGCAATGACGACATTTTCCCAAGTATTCAATCCACCCTTAGCGCGGGGAATGACGTGATCGATCGTCAGGTTTTTAGTGTTGCCGCAATATTGGCAAGTGTGATTGTCACGACGCAAGATTTCTCTACGGGCGACGGGTGGAACTCGCCAAAACCGTTCTGATTTCGTCAGCGTCAGACGGATATGCTCTGGCACTTGCAGGACGAGTCTGGGGGAAGCAACTTGCCAAGTTTGTTGACTCATTAGTTCCAAGGGTTCAGCGCGACCTGTGACTAGCAAAGCGATCGCACGTTTGATATTGATACGGCTCACAGGCAGATAGTTTTGCGAAAACACGACTACCGATTGCCTCAATACATCTGGTTCATACTGGTTAATAGATTGCACTGGTTTCTCCTCACGATATAGTTGGTTTTATTTTGCCTGCGGCAAAATAAAACCTTGAAACTCTTACTAGGATTGATTTTTGGTTTTCCAATGAGTATGTACTCATTGGAAAACCTCTATAAAAAAATGCCCCCGCTTTCTTAGTTATGAAAGCGGGGGCGAAAGACTTGATTGTCTAATCGTTATGTGGGTACGGCGATCTGCCGATACCTCCCGCTTGGGTATGTCTCTGGATTAATTGCACTAATAAATCGGCTGATGCTGATGAGAGCATCTCTCCGCGATCCTTTGTTGTCTGAATGTTCGGGAGATTCTAAGTTCCTGCGATCGCCAGAAATATCACCGTAAATATCGCCACAAATCCCAATTGAATCTCTGTCCAAAATGGTCATCACAAAGCCAGATATTGCCAAGGTATTGGCTCGCTGCCAAACTTGGGGATATCCGATCTGATGCTGACCGATGGGCAAATAGGATTTCATGGGAATGTACTTGGAATTTCTTAGATAGTCATACTACACTTGTAGTATAAACATAGATATTGAATTTTGTAAACTAACTAGGAGAAAAATTATGCAGACACTACACCAAATGCCTGCGACCACAGACATGGAAGTTACCAGCATTCGCCTAGAGCGGGAACTAAAGGAAAAGCTCAAAGAATTGGCAGGCGGGCAAGGTTATCAGGCTCTAATCCGTGGTGTTCTCTGGGATTACATTGATCAGAGGCAACCCTTACCGACACAAAAGCGGATATCCCTAGAACAAATTCGCGCCAGTGTCACCGCAACGGCTCAGCGAGATGAATCTTGCGCCCTCACTGGTAAATCGATCCGATCGCAAGAATCAATGTTTTTAGGCTTAACCACCAATGGCGATTGGGTTCCTCTGAGTGTGGGTAGTTTCTAAGTACTAATTGAAATTTCGCAATAACGACTCGAAATCCTAATTTTATATGTAGGTGCAAATTCATGAATTGCACCTACATTTTATTTCTTGTTTCAGAATCACCTCTAAGTCTTCTATAAAAATCACTGATAATCTTGAGGATTTAGTACGGTGTCGTACAAACCAATATTTTCGCCTGCATGCCTATTAAATCCCACATATTCTAAACTGGCATCTTCGTAACGTTTAAATTTATAAACCGCATCATTCATCAAGGCGCTATTGAATACCCCTAGACTTACCAACAACTCAAAGTCTCTAACAATTAATCCTGTTACTCTTTTAAATAATGCTGGTTCAAGTTGGGTGATCACATCTCTGAGGCTTCTTTCGCGATAATCGGTGAGATACATAAATACAGGAATGCGGGTTGCAAATTTAATTAATTTTTCCTGAATTTGTTTACGCATACTTTTGTACTCTTTTTCCGCCTCGGTAAGTTCTTTCTTTTCTTCTTTGGTTAAATCTTTCTCATTAGCTTCTTTTTTCGTTTTTTTGACCGCATCGGATTTGTTGATAATCGTTTCGATGTCTTGGTTAAGGTTACGAAAGCCTTCGATATTCATCAGGGCTTGCATCGCTTCTTCATTTTTCATTAATCTTTCTAAAGTGTTGTTATCGACATTTACCAATAAGGCGCTTTCCCAACGTCTGGCTAGTAATGTTGCCGTTGTACCACTCATCGCCATATCCAGAATTCCTGCGGCATCGACTTGTTTCATCGAGCTACCGTCGTAGGCAAGCACAGGCAAGAAATGAATAAATTCTTCGACTTTTTTCTCTGGGTTCGATTCATCGACATTTAAGCGGCAACTGTAATCTGCTATTTGTCGGAGGGCGCGATCGGGAGCAAAGTCAAAAACGTAGCATTCTTGTTTGATGATTTCTTCTTGATTGGGAGAAGTATGATCAGGATTTTTGATTGTCCAAGGGGTTTGGACTCGAAAGGCGGCTTGGAAATAGGTTTCAGGGCTAGAGGAATTTCGTAGCATAAAGATCCCTGTCCAAGGCTTGACGGATACGCCTGTGGTGAGTTTGCCGCAGGATAGGGTAATGGTTTTGGTTTTCAAGGGGTTATCCATTGCTTGTAAAACTGGTGGTAACGCTTCGACACCTATCCCTGCGCTAGTACCTGCGGCGACAATGATTTTGTAATCGTGATAGAACTTGTTTTGCTTTTGGGCTAACAGGTTTCGCATGGCATGACAGGAGGCAACGGTGGGCAGAAACCAGAATGTATGGGATAGGATGTTCAGCAATCTGGTATCGGAATAGGGCATGGGGGGCTTCTTCGCACCGAGTTTGAGATTGTCGATCGCTGTTTCTAGATGATTTCCTCTAATCAAATCAAGCCATTTTTGGACTTCGTTCTCATAGGCAAATTTAGCGTTTTTATCGTTACCTGTAGCCGAGAAAAATACATTCAAATCAAATTCGTTAAACTCGCCCTTCATGGCGATCTCACGGATAGAGTCGGGTAATTGATAGGTGAGCATCACCATACGCGGCAAGGCGGCATAGGGATTATTTTCATCTGACCCTTGAGAAGCAAATAACTCCTTCGCTCTCTGCTCATCGGAATATGTCCAGTTATAGATTTGCTCTTCGATAAATTCACCAGAGGCGATCGCTCTGAATGGTGTACCCGACAAATACAAATAAGCGTTAGTGGTAATAGGGATAATGCTTTCATCGAAATAATCGATCCCCTCACCTTCACCAAATTCTAGTTCTTTTTTACCTTCCGCTTCAAAAAGTTCCTTGGCATTGTCGCGCCATGCGCCGTAATGGTATTCATCAAATATGACACAATCCCAATTTGTTAAATGCACCCATTCATTTTTTGCCTTGATACCCCCTACGCTATTTTTGCCGAGATAATCCTGAAATGAGCCGAAGCAAACTAAGGGTTTATTTTTGTCGGCATTCTCAAACTCTAAACCGTTACGCGAGATAAATTGCCAGCCTATGAAATCAATATGCGATTCTAAATCCTCTTGCCATGCGCTTTGGACTGCGGGTTTAAAGGTGAGGACGAGGATTTTTGTCCAACCCATTTTTTTTGCGAGTTGATAGGTGGCAAAGGTTTTGCCGAAGCGCATTTTCGCATTCCATAAGAAATGTGGCGTTTTGTCGGGGTTCTCTTGTGTAAAGCTATCGAAATAGGCGATCGCTTTATCTACTGCTTCTTGCTGTTCGGGACGCATCCCAAAATCAAGGGTACGATTTTCGACATTTTCTGCACCATTTTTAATCGCTAATATGGCAGCTTTGACATCTTTAGCGGTGCATTGAAACCATTCGCCATCAGGATTTTTAAAGCCTTGTTTTCTGAGATAGTGATGTACATCATGATCACTAAAAGCGCTACCATTTTTATGAATTGCGGAATAAACTGCTGATTCTTCGAGCAGTATTTTGTAAGGTGCTTCCCCTGGGCGAATAACGGGATATTGTTCAGCTACACGGGTCTTTGCTTCTCTGGTGGTGTAGCCAATTTTGAGGAGTCCTTTGTATTGGGGATGGGTGTCTTTGTAGGCGTAAATTGTGGGCTTAATTTCGGGTCTAGGTGGGAAAAATTCGTTATTCATATGTTTATACGGGAGTACTAAGTCGAGACAATTTCTAATTCAATTAGTGAGACACTGTCTCACTAATTGCTGTCCTATTTGCCAATAGGTTTGAACTCTAGCTAATTCTCGTACCAGTGGTACGACATTTTCCAGACACTGTCTGGATTTTTTGAAACTCGGTATAAAAAAGCCGCATTCATAGTTATTTACCTTGCTTAGATAGATTGTTTTGCGCGATCGCGATCGCCTTATGCAACTTATCTAGCAGGATTTCTCTGGATGGTAAAATTGTAAAGTAGTCGGCTACTTAATTGTCTCTACAGTGTCGAGACAATTTCTAATTCTCCTTTTTAGCAATAGGTGATGTTGATAATATTTTTCTTTGTTCTTCCATGATAATTTGTTTTAACTGGTCTTCGTCAGGGAGATTAATCAAATATTTAGATACAAAAATTTGCTGTGATAAACCCGTTGTGGCATATCTAACTAAACTTTCATTTTTATTGGCACAAAGAATAATTCCAACTGGAGGATTATCACCTTCATTTTTTTCATTTTCGTTGTAGTAATTTAAATAAACATTCATTTGTCCTGCATCAGCATGATTAAAGTCGCCTAATTTCAAGTCAATCAGTATATTGCACCGCAAAATTCGATGATAAAAAACTAAATCAATGTAATAGTGAGTGTTATCAAACGTAATACGTTTTTGTCGTGACTCAAAACAAAACCCTTTTCCTAGTTCTAATAAAAAGATTTGTAAATGATTAATAATTGCTTGCTCTAATTCTAGTTCGGTATATTCATATTCTTCTTTCAACTCTAAAAATTCTAATATATAAGGATCTCGAAATACATCTTCTGGCAAGAGTTTTTCTTGCTGGTTATATTTTTCTATTATTCCTAGTTTGTCTTTACTTAATCCAGTTCTTTCATAGAGCATACTGTTTATTGCTCGTTTTAGTTCTCTGACTGACCAGTTGTTGCTGATGCTTTGCCATTCATAAAAATTTCTTTGTGTGGGATCAGATAATTTAATTAGTTCTATAAAGTGAGTAAAACTTAGTTGATTGATGAGTTTTTCAATTTCAATCATACTTTTATCATCAGTCCTATTCATTTTTGTTACTGCTGACTCTAAGCTGTTTAACTGTTTAAAATTAATAAGATAAGATTTTGCGATCGCTGACCGCAATATGTTGGGATAAGCTAGATAAAAGTCTTTGCAAAGATATAAATGCCTTTCTCTAATTTGCAAAACTCCTATTGTTTTCAATCTTTTTTCTATTTCTTTGTATAGTCTAGTACCATATTCAGCCCTATCAGATCCATTAAGCTCGTATTCAACAATATAAAAGCCAAATAACCAATTACGCAAAGTTAATCCAATATTTACTTGTTTTTGGACTTGTTGTTTAAAGAATGACTGAGTATCACTAATAAGATTAATTAAAATATCTAGTTTTTTCATAAATGAGATTTCCAGATTTACATATTATTTTTCTAATTTTTAAGGATTATCTAACTCCATCGATCGCACCATCGACTCAATAAATGCAATTTCTTCCGCAGTTAATTCATATTTTTTATAAAGTTTCTCATCTGTCCAAGATTCATTAAAGTCTTGAATTGGAACAAGAGAATAAACTTTGCTTGTAGCGTGTTGAGTATTTTTCTTCAGTAAAACAAGAAAACGAAAAAATCGCGTTCTCATATAAGAAATTACGTTTTCACATTTTTGCAGCGAATCAAACGGTCTAATTACTAAATAAGTTTCAGTACAGCAGGTATTTGGTTCGCCTAAAAATGGTTTACCAATAACTAGATAAGGAAAAGCTCCTCTTTCTCCGTAAGCATAAGAAATATATACTTTGTATTCATTAATCCAAGATTCGTTTTGTTTTACTAGATTTCTTTTAATGAATCCATTCTCAGGGAAAGAGAATATTTTTATTGTATCTTCTCCATTTTGTTTATTTCCTTTTGCATTCGTTGTAATCCCAAATGGCTTCCTAGAGCTAATGTGTTTATTAAAACGCTCCTCTTTAAGAGATTTAATCTTTCTGTAAATACTAATTGCTTCATTGAATCTTATAAAAGAATCATTATCTATTTCCAAAAGAGGTCTTTCCATAGTAGATTTTTCGCCACTTCGGATAGTTGTGATTTCACAAGTTTTTTCTCTGTCTCTTTCCCACAAGAAATAACAAACACCTCCCGAAATATCAACTCCCGGAAAGCATTCGTTAGAATCAAAATAATCTACAACTTTTGTTAATCTCTTATCGCTGAGCATCTCTTCTCTAAAATCATCAAGTCCTTTGCCTCCTGAAAACCATCGAGAAGGAACAATCATAGATAAATATCTAGGATTTAGTTTTTTTGCCTGTTCGATAAACTTGTGATAGAGAGGCTTTGCGCTTGCTTGTGCGCCACCATCACTTAACTGATAAGGAGGATTACCGACAATAACATCAAACTTCATATTCTTAAAAAAACAACTAGGATCATCAGAATGGATAAATTGATAAGCATAAGACTCTAGCGCATCACCACGCTCATAGACCTCCTGACTCGCGCCGCAAAACCCACACTTGCCGCCGCGCCAATCATGCTCCACACGCCCATAGACAATATTACCCTGCTCATCCTCAAAACCCGAACATACCGAATACCTCCCATTCGCCACCTTCGAGCAGTACACACTCCGCCGCGACAATAACCCCGTCAACTCCGTAATCGCCAACCCAAAAATCTGATATTTATAAATATGATTAGCCCGTTCCTGCAAATCTGGAAACACAGGCTCTAAACCCACAATCAACCGCTTCGCAATCTCCCTGAGAAACACCCCCGACTTGCACACAGGATCAAGAAATTTTGCATCAGGATTTGACCATAAATCCACAGGCAACAAATCCAAAATCTGATTCACCAAACTCGGCGGCGTAAACACCTCATCATTGCTCAAGTTCGCCAAACAAGTTAAAACATCAGGATTGTAGTTACTTTTGAGCATCATCCCCTACCCTCAAAAAATGCACCACAGGAAAATCTTGAATCGGAGTCGGGATAAACACATCCTCACCCGTATCCGCAAACAAAGGCAACTCCATCATGCTCTCATGGTGCAATAACTCCTTAAAACTAAAATCGCGCCGCTTGATCATGCTGCCATTTACAGGCGACCATTCCGAAAAAATGATCGGCTCAGGACGATCTCCCACCGTTTTTAAAGTCAACGCATCGCCATGAATAATATTACGGCTGAGAATATAACGTACCGCCTCCCGACATTTATCATTCGCTAAATCTGCAAAAAGCACAGTATATTTTTGATTAAAAATATTGAATAGGCGATCGCGACATTCCTGAACATTGTCCTCTAAAATATCAATCCCGTAGATCGAAGAAACCGCCAAAACCCCATTGCGTTCATATTCTAGATTCACCTTGCCATAGCGCGATTTCACAACCTCTAATTTACGTTCCAAAACCTCCGCCAAAAAATTCCCCGTTCCACAGGCAGGTTCCAAAAATCTCGATTCAATCCGTTCCGTTTCCTGCTTCACCAAATCCAGCATCGCCTTCACCTCACGCTGGTTGGTAAAAACCTCACCATGATCGGTTACTCTCTGTTTAGAGATTACCTGTTTTTCCGAAGCTTCTAGACTCATTGGTTTCACTCTTGTTGTAACTCCGAGAGAACTTTTTTGTATTTCTCTAAACGCTGAAAATCTTTTTCTGTCGGATTAGCAATCCGACTAATATCCATGTTGTGCGTCACATCGGCAATCTTGACTTTACGGGCGATCGCATTAGACTTCACCCGCAAAATGTAATCTTCATACGGCTCACCATCCCTCTTAGTAATCGCAGCGATCGCCTCAGTAATAAATTCAGGAAAACCTTGACGAACCAAATCTGCGATCGTCAAATCAGAGTCTTCGATCGCATCATGCAAAACCGCCACAATTTTACTTTCGGGTGTATTCATCTGCGACATCACCGTTAACGGATGCGAAATGTAGGGCTTACCCGCTTTATCAAGCTGACCAGCATGGGCTTGATTGGCAAGTGTGATTGCCAATGCTAAAAGCGTTTCAAAATTTGACTCAAAGCTTGATTTAAAGTTTTGCATAGTAACGAATACAAGTTAAAGCGATCGCTACCTCATCAGCGCATTGCTGAATCACGTCAATATCATTAGGTCGTAGAGCATTAGCCATTTGCCACCGCATCGACAATATCCCTAAAACATCTTCCCGAAAAGTAATCGCGATCGCCAAATTGGTTTTGCATTGATTATCTGGATCATCTTGTTGATTGGGCGACAGAGAAATTTGAGATTTTTTTGAGACGATCGCTGCTTGCACTAACGGATCTGATGCTAAATCCCAAAGATAATCACCACATATAGCTTGAGTATCAATCAAAGAGCCTTTTTCAACCAACTGCAAGATCACCCCATTGGCTCCAAAATTTTGCCAGAAGGCGCTTGCTAAAGGCAGAACACAATCAGATAGCTGATTGGATGTCTGTGCGATCGCTACAATTACTGAAAACAGGGCATTCTGAGCTTGCGATCGGACTAACTCTTCAGAACGTTGCTTCAGCAGATCATAGTTATGGGTAGCCTCTTTCACAACTAACTTAAGCTGGTCTGGCTCCCAAGGCTTTGTAATATATTTATGAACCTGACCTGAATTGATCGCATCGATCAGATCGGCAATATCTGTATATCCTGTCAGGACAATTCGCATCGTATCAGGAAAATCTGAAACAGTACGCCTGAGGAACTCTGTCCCAGTCATTTCAGGCATTCGCTGATCGGAAATAATTGCCGCCATTTCTCCTTCTTGTTCCAAAATCTCTAAAGCTTTAACCCCTCCATCAGCTCGAAACACCGTAAATTCTCTGCGAAAGGTACGATATAGCAAATCAAGATTATCTTGTTCATCGTCAACCACCAAAAGTTTTGGCTTTTTGGCTGGATTTAATTTATTTGGCTCAGCAACAGAAAATGAAGAAGAAGTCATGAGCAAAGTTTGATTTGGATACTGACTGCAAATATAGCAATGCTATCAAAAAACAAGGGGCGCAATGCGCCCCTTGTTTTTTGATCTTAGGTGAAAAAGCTTTGCTTACAGAGCTTTTTTATGTTTAAGCCTTAACAACTTCACGGCTAACTTGCTTCAATTCGCCCTTAGCATATTTAGGAACAAAGTCATAAATACTAACTTGCTTGATCTTGCCAGCTTGTCCAGCAGCTTCAAACTGAGTATAGCGATCGGCACATACTTTTTGCATGTACTTGATTGATGGCTTCAAGAAGTGGCGAGGATCGAACTCTTTAGGATTCTTGAACAATGCTTCACGTACCGCAGCAGTGATAGCAAGACGACAGTCAGTATCGATATTGACCTTACGCACACCACACTTGATACCCTTTTGGATTTCTTCAACAGGTACACCATAGGTTTCAGGAATAGCGCCGCCAAACTCATTGATCATAGCAAGTAGGTCTTCAGGAACTGAAGAAGAACCATGCATAACAAGGTGAGTATTAGGCAAGCGGTTATGAATTTCTTCGATACGGCTGATTGCTAAGATTTCGCCTGTAGGCTTGCGAGTAAACTTATATGCACCATGGCTAGTACCGATCGCTACTGCAAGAGCATCAACCTGAGTGCGCTCAACGAAATCAGCAGCTTCGTCAGGATCGGTAAGAAGTTGAGAATGATCTAAAGCACCCTCAAAGCCGTGTCCATCTTCAGCTTCACCCTTACCAGTTTCAAGGGAACCTAAACAACCTAGTTCGCCTTCGACGCTTGCACCAAAAGCATGGGCAACTTCGACAACTTTAGAAGTAACTTCTACGTTGTACTCGTAGCTAGCAGGTGTCTTAGCATCGGCTTCTAATGAACCATCCATCATCACACTAGTAAAGCCATTTTGAATTGCTGAGAAGCAAGTTGAAGGGGCATTACCGTGATCTTGGTGCATCACAATGGGGAGATGAGGATAGGTTTCGGCGGCAGCCAAAATCAAGTGACGTAGAAAATTTTCGCCTGCATAATTGCGTGCGCCACGAGAAGCTTGTAGGATTACAGGGCTGTTGGTTTCATTCGCAGCCTGCATGATCGACTGGATTTGCTCCATGTTGTTTACGTTAAATGCAGGGATGCCATATCCGTTTTCAGCCGCGTGATCGAGCAGCAGGCGCATTGGTACTAAAGCCATATTTAAATTCTCTCCTAGACTAAATCGAGCTTGTTTCGATTATTAACAATCTTAAATCATTTTGAAGAATTATATCTAACTAAAAAAGGGCGCGATGCGCCCTTTTTTAGTTGCTTGGTTAGATATTCTTTTCGCTAAGTTCGCGACTCATATAGTCAAAAGGTGCTGCTAACCAGTCAGCATTTTCACCTACTAAGTCCATAACAGCCTGTTTCATGATTTGAATACCTTGCACAGTCGGACCAATTGGTACTCCAAGCGAGCTATAAGTATCACGCAAGCCTTGCAATACTCTTTCATCAAGGACATCATTGTTGCCTGCAACTAGAGCATAGGAGGCATAGCGCAAATAGTAGTCCATGTCACGCAGGCAAGCTGCAAAACGACGAGTTGTATAAGCGTTACCACCTGGGCGGATCAAATCGGGAACTTCTTCAAATAATTGTGACCCAGCCTTACGCACAATCGAAGCCGCATTAGCGGTGATTGCCGAAGATGCGGCTAAGCGAGCATTGCCAGTTGCAAAGAAGGATTTGAGGGTATCCATGGCATCGCGATCAAAATATTTACCAGTTGCATCATAAGCACCGATCAGGCTGGTAATTGCATCCTGCATGTTGTTTTCTCCGTTAATTTGTCTTTTATAAATGTATCGGTAACGTATTTGTAAAGTTTGTAAACTATATATAACTTAAACTTGGCAACCTGTACTTTGGACAGTGACCAAAGTTATTTTACTGTGATTTCAGCGCCTTACAAGGTCTTGCACCAGATAAATAGCAATTCTCACTATTAAAAATAGTTTCATGCTTTATAATTGGACTTTGGACAAGATTGAAGCAAAGAAAGAGCGGGATTAAGCGAAAAGGGATAATGAGAGTTTCAACTTTCAACCGAAAACAAATCATTATCCCTAAACCCATTATGCCAATAATTGT
>JBIKYZ010000400.1:0-3942 GCA_044354985.1 Pseudanabaena sp.
AAAGCACGGTCGCTTACCTAAAAGCATTTTTCGTCGTGGTTTTGATTTCCTGCGTCACTTCATCTTTGACCTTCATCTCAATTCCGAGGCTTTCTTCAACTCCATTAAATTTTTGTCCTGTACTTAGGTCGTTTCGTTTAAATGATTCTAGCCATTCACGTAATTGTTGAGAAGCAATATCTTTGCCGCCCAATCCAAATGCAACCGCGATCGCAACTGCAATTGCACCAGTCAATAGACCAAATGCAAGATCGACAATATTACTGGCAACGCCCATTTGTTTGAGCGCCATTGCGGTAATCAGAGCCACAATCGAGATGCGAGCTGCATGACCGAGTATTCTCGCTTGGCGACCACCAGTACTAGAAATGAGATTAAAGGCAAGATTAGCAAGGTATAAGCCGATCGCAAAAATAACTACGCCGCTTAACACTTGTCCAGCCACTAGCAGAACGCCAAAGACAATACGGGTGAGCGCATTAATCTGTAAAACATCGGTGGCTGTAGCGATCGCCACTAGCATAATTGCTAGAAATACGATGATGCCAACGATTTGTGAAGGTGTTTGGGGTGGAAGTGAAGTGATGGAGCTATTCTCATCATCAACATTTACACGCGATTCTGTTGGTGCTGATGCGATCGCCGAAAATCCTAACCATTGCAAGATATTGTTAAAGCCCAAGCCTGTCAGAATTCCAGAAATAATGTCTCTAGCAAATTGACCGAGGAAATAGGCAACAGTAAGAATCGCACTAGCTACAAAAACTTGAGGTAAGAAGCGCAATACTTGATCAAGCATTGCTGTCGCAGGGCGAGAGATTGCACCAACTTCTAATGCTTCTAATGTAGATATAGCTGTGGGGATCAGAATCAATACATAGATGAAGTTCCCTACAACTTGAGACAGAGTATATTCAGTTTGACTGGGAGTCCAACGCTGAAGAAACCGATCTGCACCACTAGTAGCTAAGAGATTGGTGACAATTCGCTTTACTACTTGCGCAATCAACCAGCCGATTCCACCAATCATCAACGCCTTGAGGATTTTTGGTAGAGCGCTCAAGACCTGATTGACCAGATTTTGAATAGGCTGAAGTGCTTGAACCAAGCCAAGGGTATCAAGAATTAGAGGTAAAAAGAGTAGCAGGATAAACCAATATAAAGCCGAGGATAGAGTCTCACTAAGAGGCATCACTTCAGTATTTGATTCACCAACACTCTCATTTACCTTGGCATCAACTTGAGCCGATCGCAAATAACGTCCGACAATGACTTTACTGATGGTTGCTAAGACCCATGCGATGCCTGCGATAATCGCCGCACCACCAAGTTTCGGCAAGAATGATGCAATTTGCGCTAGCAAACTATTTAGCGGAGTCGCAACTGCATCTAATCTCAGAAATTGGAAAAATCCTACCAAAGTAAATAGGATGATGATCCAAAAAACTATAATACCTGCCCATTTCTCAATTGGCAGACTACTACTACGAGAACCTGTTAACCAATTCGACAGTTTGTTATCAACATCTGTACGTTTCAGTAATCCTTCGGTCATAGAAGAGAAAAATATGGCAATTACCCAACCACCAACTAAGATAGCGATCGCAAAGACAAGCTGGAATACGATTCCTTCTGGTCTTAGTAAATCTTCGATCGCAACACTCTTTGTCGTCGAGGCTTGTGCCAAGACGAAAGAAGCCAACTCGCGCATACTGCAACCTCAATGTAAAGAACTAAGAATTAAGTAGCTAAGCATAATTAAATATAAAACCCTAAAAACTTTACCGCCTACTGCGCAGGCGATAAAGTTTTTAGCTTTAGGTTTTTAATTATGCTGAGGTACTTATCCTTAACACCGTATATTAAATGCAGTCATTGGTATGAAATAGCTATCAATAGTTAAGATTTTTCTTGTGTTTTCTATAAAAAACTTTACTAAGTAGCAAAAACAAAATAGAGTTGCGCCGCAAAGTGGCGCAACTCTATTTTGTTTTTTTAATTTTTAGATTTCTTTTTGCCTTTATTGGCTGTCAATATCTCTGATTGGGCGATTTCAGCATCAAGAATAGTTTGCCCCGTAGCCGCTAGAAATACATCGTCAAGACTAGGACGTGACTGGGACAAACTAAATACTTCAATATCAACCGCTGCCAACATATTTTGAATTTCACTAATTGCATTAGCATCAGGTGTAACAAATAAATTAATTGCATTACCTTGAGATGAATTAATTGTGATGCTCTGCACAATTGGTAACTGCTGCAAAATCCTTTTTGCTTGTTCCGCTTCTTGACGATCCGCAAACTCACGAATTCTTACCGTAATGCGATCGCCTCCCACTTTAGTCTTTAGCTCATCAGTCGTGCCTTCTGCAATAATTTTGCCCCTATCAATAATTGCTACGCGATCGGCAAGGGCATCAATTTCTTCAAGGTAATGACTAGAAATTAATACTGTTACGCCTGACGCTCGCAACTTGCGTAAAAACTCCCAAATCGCGAATCGACTCTGGATATCTAAGCCTACAGTCGGCTCGTCAAGAATTAAAACTGATGGTTGATGTAGTAAACCCGCAGCTAAATCTAAACGTTTTTTTAAACCACCCGAATATGTCCCCGAAAGTTTATCGGCGTATGGTTCTAGTTGCAGTAAATCTAAGACACTGTCAATGCGATCGGCGATTTGTTTTGGCGAAATGTGATACAAAGCGGCTTGAAACCGTAATAATTCTCGCCCTGTCAAGACTTTATCTAAGGCTACTTCTTGAGCAACATAGCCTAAGCGATTGCGAATATCTCTTGCATCGGTTACCCCAGCTACCTCGATTAATCCAGAGTCAGGTGTAGTCAGAGTACAAAGGCAACGCATGGTCGTAGTTTTGCCTGCCCCATTTGGTCCCAATAGTCCGTAGATTTGTCCCTGTGTAACATTGAGAGAAATTCCATCAACGGCAACGGTCTCGCCGTAGGTTTTCTTGAGATTTTCAATTCGTACTGCCGATTGCATGAAGGTATCAAATATTACGTTCTGTTAAATAGCTATTTTAACCGTGTCGTTCTTAAAACTGCAATAAAATCTCAATCTCTCCAGTAATTCTCATGATAAAAATCGTTTTTTTGAAAGCTCATCCTATAGCAATTACCAACCAAATGAGCCACAAGAAAACCCCTAAAAGTGTTGCTTTGTAACACTTTTAGGGGTTTTCTTGGTAAGGTTGTACTACGCAGGACGCAAACTTACGGGTTTGGATAATTTATTCTGTATAGGTTCTGCATAGATACTTGTAGAAAAAACGTTACAGGCTTTCTTCACTCAGCCAAAGGTTCGTGCAGGCTGAGCGAAGTCGGGCACTGGTCAGTTAAGACGTGAGGCAGTGAAAGCCGCACAATGAAAGCAACTCCAGCATGGAAAGCGGTCGATGATATAACCCGATCGCCATAGCTGGAGTCTTGTTCTTCTCTAAGCCCCCATGAGGACGCACCCAGTTGTGAACTAATCTTTGCACAGTGACTGCTCGTTGCAATCCTTCAGTATTCTTAGCATACAAGTTTTGCCTGCGACGATATGCGCTACAGCGTCTTCGTAAGGCACTGTTGTTTGCCTCATTATGATTAGCATGAACGTCACTCTTGTCGCTAATAGCCGTATAGGGATGCTCAGGTTTGAGCCATGCGACCCGACGATTTCCCTGTGATCCTTTGATTTTGATGGCAACTTCCAAACCATGTCGTCATACCTTGCGATGTCCATACTCACGGCTTACTTCGGTGGATTTGAGGTACACACTTGCCCTTTGCCACAGTTGCTGAGCGTAGCGGGTAGTCCTAAAAAGGAAAGGATGAACGAGCAGGCAAAGAAGCGTTGTAATGATGAATAAAATTCCAAATGGCTCCGATGTGATTTTCCAACTTTTTAGAAAAGGATAGGGTCTTTCTAACTAGT
>JBIKYZ010000401.1:0-3939 GCA_044354985.1 Pseudanabaena sp.
GCAAATATCGCAGACTCAGCAAGGATTATGAATTTTATGAGAACACCTCGGAGTCCTTTATTTACCTAGCTTTGATCCGCAAAATGCTTAGAAATCTTACTGCTGTCAATTCTTAAATGCTTTCTAAGGTGTAAGGCGTAAAAGTTCAGTTCAGCGGCGTATTGTCCCCTTAACAATACATTAAGAACTGTCAGTAGTCTTATGCAATCGAATTGTTAGACATTACTTTTCCTTATATTCTCAACCTTGAAAAATAATAAGGGGTTGCCGTTCACGCTCTTTTCTTCCACTTCTCTCATTCCAATTCTTTCTGCTACTTTCTTTGACTCAAGGTTGGGCTTATCGCAGCTTGCCAAAAGATACTGATAGCCAAGTTTGTTAAAACAATACTCCAATATTTTGGTTGCTGCTTCGGTAGCATAGCCTTTTTTAGTTGCTTCAGGCAGCAAAGCGTAAACTAATTGGGGTTGCATTTCATCAAAGAAATACCACAAACCAACAAACCCGATAATTTCTTTCTCATCTTTAACCTCAATAAACCAAAGACCAAACTTTTTTTCATCAAAGAGCTTTTGGCTCTCCGTTAACATTTCTTCAACCTGTTGCAAAGAAAAAATCTTGTCATCGCACAAATACTTTTTAACATATGGATCAATGAAAATACTGTGTAGTGCGTTCAAGTCACTCTCTAAAATCGGCTTTAATAGCAACCTTTGCGTTTTAAATACAAAATCCATTACCATCTCGCTACATTTAATATTTCAATCTTCTGCTGTCTAACGGTTTAGTTGAACCGAATTAGCTACGCTAAGCGATTAACCATTTGTCGTTTCCACGTCGGTTCTAACGACTTGTTCTATACGCCACGCTCCTTGATTTTATCATATACTGTCAAGTTCCATTTAAGCGGTCGATAGAACTAGTGATTACACTGAAACCTTCAATATAGCTACCTTAAACGCGATGATTATATGGAAACTTTCTGGGTAAAGCAACCAATTAGCCTACTATCCCAATGTTTTCTGTATAACATACCTAATTCGGGGTGTTATATAGAAAATATCGGGAATTACAAGCTGCGATCGCTTAAAATTTATTTGTCTTTGCAGCAGGATGCATCCTGCTGCGTAGCTACTTATCGGTAGTTGGGAGGACGTTTATATTTGCGAGAGATATCCATCTGTTTCTGCTTGGGAGGGAACCACGATCGCCAAACCCAAACGAGAATACTTTCGAGTAGCTCAGCTAGCTCGATCGCAGCTTTGCTTACTTTTTGGATAGGTGATAACTGGCGAGATGGACGACTAGAGCGGCTAGTTGAGGCTGCTCTTAGAGATGACTTTGGCGATGCTTTTGAGGCGATTGGGCGAGTTTGAGTGGATCGGCGATCGCGGTTTGAAATAGTTCTATTGGAGTTTGATGGCGATCTGGAAACATTTCTGGATTGGGTTGGCTGGCTGTATGCTTGTTGAGCTAGATGAGTTTCGAGTTCGGCATGGGTAGGAAGACTAAAAAAATCGGCATCTGTTTCGTAAATTTCGACGCGACGCTTGGGCAAATTGGGCAAATCAATTTGAGGTTTGGGAATGTCAGAGAGGGACAGTTCGATCTGTTCGATTAATGGCTCAAGTACTGGTTCAATTGCAGGAATTTCATCTTCTAATCCCTGTAATGTCCAATTTCGTTCGGCTTTCGCTCCACCTAAGCGCAAGCAATTACCCGCATGATCGAGAATCAATGCTTTGCGACCACCTTTAGGACGTAGTCCGCGACCGAGCATTTGTAAATGCAAGGCGACGGATTTGGTGGGACGACATAGTTGGATTACTTCGATTTCGGGAAAGTCAAAGCCTTCGGTGAACAAATTGACATTGCAGAGTACTAGGGTCTGACCAGCACGAAAACGCTCAAGGATGGCTTGACGTTCTTTAGTTGCGGTCTCGCCATCGATATGTTCGGCAGCAATGCCTGCGTTGCGGTAACGCTCTGCGATCGCCTTGGAATGGTCTAGGTTAATTGCAAATACGACACAACGTTTTTGATGGGCATGGCGCAAATATGCATCCACGGCACAACCTGCCACATAGCGGCGATCGATTCGCTCAGCTAGGTCAGCAGAATTAAAATCTCCTCCTGCAATACGAATCCCTTCTTCAGTTGGTAAAAAGCTTTCGGGTGCAAGCACATCATAATCCGCGAGAAATCCTCGCCAAATTAATTCGGATACAGAAGGACCTACAACCAATGCTTCATAAAGACGATCAAATCCTCTTCCATCTAGCCGAGAAGGTGTGGCTGTCACACCTAAAATTAATGCTTCGGGAAAATGGCGCAATATCGTTAGATAACTTGGTGCAAGGGAAAGGTGAGCTTCATCAATAATCACGAGGGCGATCGCACCCAAATCTACTTCTTGTTTTTCGAGTCGTTTTACCAAAGTTTGGACTGAAGCGCATTGCACAGGATGCTCTAGGTGCATGGGCTGATCGGCTTTGATAATGCCAATGGGCGATCGCAGTGTTTGTTCTAGGGTTTTTTGCGCCTGCCAGAGTAATTCTTCTCGGTGAACCAATAAGAGAACGCGCTGATTGCGATCGTCGAAATGTTTAGCGAGTTCGCTAAAGGTGCGTGTCTTTCCTGAACCTGTTGGCATAGCTAGCAAAATAGCTCGCTTGCCTAATCGCCAAGTTGCATAAATCTCGGAGATCACCCGCTGTTGATAGTCTCGTAGCTCGGACATCGCACGCCTCAAAAAAATCCCTAGTATTATGCCAGAAGTTTCTCAAATCGCAGCAAAGTAATTCTTATATGGCATCCTAAAGATTGTCCATCACATAGAATCTATTCATGAACAAGCCCGTAACGTTAATCATTTCAGGTGGACAAACTGGTGCAGATTGGGGTGGTTTGCTGGCAGCGGCAGACTTGGGGCTTGCTACGGGTGGACTAGCACCTAAGGGCTACCGTACTGAGTTGGGTGAAAATTTAGAGCTTGCCAAGTTGGGCTTGCTGGAATCCGATCGCACTGAATATGAGGTTCGCACTGTCCATAATGTCCAAGCTGCTGATGCAACGGTTATTTTTGCCGATCGCCTTCATAGTGATGGCACAAAGCTAACCATTGAATCTTGCATCAAATATGCAAAGCCTTATCTCATTAATCCCGATGCGCTAACCTTGCATGATTGGCTAATTGCTCAGCAAGTCAAGGTGCTAAATGTGGCGGGTAATCGGGAGTCAGTTGCTGAGGGAATAGGCGATCGCACAAGGCGAGTTGTGAGGGATGCTCTGAGTTTATGTGTTGTAGACGGCAAACTGATTCAAGGGCATCGTGTTGCTTCGGGGCTTTCAGAGGATAGTCCCTATGCCGAAGGTTCAATCTCGATGCAAATTCCCTTCTTCCAAAATCTAGGGTTAGACCTATCGCCCTATTTTCGAGGTACTTTAAATATTGATATCTCACCTTACACTTACACCATCCAAAAGCCCCAGTTCACTTTTCGACAAGTAGATTGGACAAATAAGCATCCACCTGAAGATTTTTCTTTTGTTTCCTGTCAAGTTCTTTCCAAGGGCGATCGCTATGGTGGTTGGGTGTACTATCCTCATCCTGAAACGAAGCTGCGCCATTTCCAAAATCTATCGGTGCTAGAGGTGATTTCTTTGCCTATTGCCGATCTTGTCTATGGAGAGTCTTTGCAGTTGCTCATTAATTCACAGGAAATCAGTCTGCATCTGTAAATTTACATTCTCTAATCTCTCTCTAAGTACAGGACAAAAATTTAATGGAGTTGAAGAAAGCCTCGGAATTGAGATGAAGTGACGCAGGAAATCAAAGCCACGACGAAAAATGCTTTTAGGTAAGCGACCGTGCTTTTTAGGTTTGAGGGGATTGAGTTGAGCAAGCCAAAGCCCAGAAGAAAAAGCCCAACATAGAGC
>JBIKYZ010000146.1:0-13001 GCA_044354985.1 Pseudanabaena sp.
CCTATGTGCTACTCTTGGTTTAGTTTCGATGAAGCAATTACGTTCAAACTTTGTTTCAGTATACATTCTCAGACTCTTTTATCTAAATCAAATCTCTGGATTTTCTATCTGCGTAAGGTGAGTTACATAACATATGGGATTTCGTCTAAGCTCTAGGTGTCTAGCCCCCTAAATCCCCCAATTCTGGGGGACTTAAATCTGGTTCCTCCAGAATTGGGGGGCTAGGGGGGCGAAAATTACAATTAAAAAGTCGTGGATCGAGAACGTACTAATTAACAAGAGATTAATTCTATGATGACTATCAATTTGGACTATGAAACAGAAAAATATCTAGTGGCAATTCTTGCCAAAGAGAATACTACCAGTTCAGAATTAATTGAACGTTTGCTCAGAGAATATTTGGAATCCATTCAAACTAAGAAAGGATTTTTTGAGCGCCTATTATCTAGCTAAAATATCTAGCTGAAATTCAGCTAAAATGTACATAAATCAAAAGTCATGAGGTGAGTTTATGAGCGCTTTACTATCCTTTTATCGTGGTGAGTCGGCTAATCCTGAAGGGCGTAAACTCGAAGATATTTGGATTTGGCAACGCGATCGCCTTGAGAATGTCCATAACTACATTCAATGGCTATTTCCTCTTCCTGAACCTAGTAAATTTAGCGCTAATGCTCCCATCCTTGATGAATTTGTAATTGAAGCATTTCTCGCCGACAAAGAACTTCGCCGAAGGTTATATCGTTCCTTCAAGTTGTTACTTGATTTTTACGGCTTACAATGCATCACCTCGCAGGAATCAGGAGCGCAGATTACCAAAGCCGCCAACTTTGATTCACGCCGACAATATTGGCTCCGCCCAATGAATCACAACCATCTGAGAATCACTCGTATTCTTCGTAGCATTTCTCTCTTAGGTTTAAAAGCATACGCCAAAGCCTTTCTAACTTGTTTACAAGAGCTTTACCAAGAAGATCCTAAAGCAATCGCTCCTAACACAATGGAATTTTGGGAAAAAGCAGTTTAGACAAGAAAAAAGGGGGAATCTCCCTAATCGTCAATAAATCAATTACGAATTGATAATTCGTAATTCGTAATTCGTAATTATTCATTTACCACTCACCAATCACCATGACAAACATCAACGACCTCTTTCAATCTGCTTCAGATGATGGAACCCTTTCCAATGAATCTTTGCAAGCATTGACAGTTTATGACCTTGGCGCACAAATCCAATCTGGGCTTGGCATTCATGTTGATGATGTGATGTCCAGCGAAGTTGTACTTGTTACGATTATGCCTGATGACTCTGGTTCGATCCAGTATTCAGGAAATGCTCAAGCCGTGCGTGGTGGACACAACTCTGTACTTGATGCGCTTACATCTTCACAGCAACAGGATAATATCCTGATTCACAATCGTTATCTTAATGGAACAGTTCTTTATCCCTATTGTCCGATCGCACAGGCAATTCGTATGGATACCAAAAACTACACTCCCAATCAAGGTACGCCACTTTACGATCAAACGGTGGTGATCTTAGGAACCGTATTGGCTAAGTCGCAGGAGTTCTCAGATAATGGTGTGCCAGTACGAACGGTGACGCTGATTATTACTGATGGTGATGATTGTCACTCGATGCGTCACGGGGCAAAGGATGTGGCTGCGATCGCAAAGGACATGTTGCGAATGGAAAATCATATTATCGCAGCAATGGGTATTGATGATGGCTCTACGGATTTTCGGAAAGTATTTCAGGATATGGGCATCCGTGATGAATGGATTCTCACACCCGCAAATAGTGATAGCGAAATTCGGAAAGCGTTTCAAGTCTTCTCACAGTCAGCTATGAGGGTGAGTCAAAGTGCTGCTAATTTTAATTCTTTAGGAGGATTTGGCGCATAAAGCCCAAACCCAAAGTGCGAGTCGCCTGCGTAGCGGGCGACTCGCACTTTGGGTTTATTTTGTTGCAGTAGCTTTTTTGGTAGTTGTCGTCTTTTTAGTTGTTTTCGCGGCAGTTTTTGTTGTTGTTGCCTTAGTAGCGGTGGATTTTGTAGTGGTCTTTTTTGTGGTGGTTTTCTTGGTTTCGCTAGAAGCAGACTTAGTGCGCTTACTAGTACTTTTGCCAGATTTGCTAGCTAACATCGATAGAGCCTCTTCTAAGGTTAGCCCTTCGACAGTCTGCTCCTTAGTTAGCGACACATTCACCTTGCCATGCTTCACATATGCACCATACTTGCCATCGAGAATCTCAATCGCATCATTATCATCAGGATGTTGACCGAGAGATTTCAAAACCTTGGCAGCAGCGGCTCCACGCAAAGTTTTAGGTTGAGCAAGCAATTCTAAGGCGCGTTCAAAGGTAATTGTGTAGGGATCATCAGTGGACTTTAGCGATCGATTGTCGTCCTTGTCGCCGTTCCCTTTGGTATGACAAACATAGGGACCAAATCTACCAGTATTCACAAAAACACGATTACCAGTTTCAGGATGTGCGCCTAAGGTTCTAGGCAAAGCTAGTAACTTGACAGCAATATCGACGGTGACATTTTCGGGCTGCATTCCCTTAGGCAATGAAGCCCGTTTAGGTTTAGGCACAGCATCTGTGGCTTGACCAAGCTGCACATAGGGGCCATATTGACCCATCATCATGAAGATTGGCTCATTCAGTTCTGGATGGATACCAACTTGATCAGGTCTTTCGAGCTTCTGTTTGAGCAGTAGTTCAATCTTTTCAGGAACTAGATCGGAGGGAGTTAAGTTTTGAGGAATGGAGGAATTAACAGTGCGATCGCCTTCTCCAACTTGGATATATGCGCCGAACTTACCGATTTTCACCTTGACATCATCATCTAAACCTTCCAAACGCACCGTTCTTGCAGATTCGCCATCGATCAGATTGTCGCGAGACTTCACCTGTCCGCTCAATCCCTGCTCTCCTGAGTAGAACTTCTTGAGATAAGGAAGCCATTCCACCGTACCCATAGAAATGTCATCAAGGGTTTGTTCCATTTTGGAAGTGAAACTAGGATCGACGAGATTGGGGAAATGCTCCTCTAATAAACTGGTGACAGCAAAAGCGGTAAAGCTAGGAATGAGAGCATTATTTACAAGCTGCACATAGCCGCGATCGCAGATCGTGCCAATAATGCTGGCGTAGGTACTGGGGCGACCAATGCCTTCACTTTCGAGCATCTTCACAAGGGCAGCTTCGGTAAATCTTGCAGGTGGTTGAGTTTCATGTCCGACCGTATTTAATTCACGACAGACTGGATGATCCCCAACTTTGAGCGGTGGTAACATTACCTCTTTTTCTTCTAGCGCTGCATCGGGATCGTCCGAGCCTTCAACATAGGCGCGGAAAAATCCTGCGAAATCAATACGCTTACCCGATGCGCGGAATAAAGCATCCTCAACGGTCAATTGCACACTAAGCATCGTGAGGCGTGCATCCTCCATCTGTGAAGCGACAGTGCGCTTCCAAATCAGGTCATATAGGGCTAACTCGCGCCCTGACAGTCCTGTTTCCTGAGGAGTGCGGAAAGTTGCACCTGCGGGACGGATTGCTTCATGGGCTTCCTGTGCGCCCTTGGATTTGGTCACATATTGGCGGGGCTCTTTGCTCAAGAAGTTATTACCATACATGCTCGTCACACATTGACGTGCTGCCGTGATTGCCTGCTGCGACAGATGCACCGAGTCAGTACGCATATAAGTAATAAAGCCTTGTTCGTACAAAGCTTGAGCCACACGCATCGAATCCCTTGCCGACAAGCGCAGTTTACGGTTAGCCTCTTGTTGCAATGTTGATGTGGTAAAAGGTGGTGAAGGCTTGCGGATGGTGGGGCGTTCATCAAGATTGCTCACCGACCAGACTTTGCCATTTAGTTTCTGTTGCAGTGCGATCGCGGCCGTTTCATCCAACAATAAAACCTTGCGTCCTTTGGCAATTTTGCCAGTCACTTCATCAAAATCTTTACCAGTGGCAACATTCACGCCGCCAACTGAGACTAGCTGCACAGGAAATTCTTGTTTTGGAGCAAATAGATTTGCTTTCAAGTCCCAATAACTACCAGACTTAAAAGCACGGCGTTCGCGTTCACGGTTGACGATCACGCGCACGGCTACGGACTGGACTCGTCCCGCAGACAAGCCCCAAGCAATTTTTTTCCAAAGCAAAGGCGAGAGGGTGTAACCAACAAGGCGATCTAGAATGCGGCGGGTTTCTTGGGCATGGACTAAGCGATCGTCGATCTGGCGGCAATCTTTTAGTGCCGCTTTGATTGCCTCAGAGGTGATCTCATGAAAGACCATGCGCTTAATCGGCACTTTCGGCTGCAAGATTTGTAATAAATGCCAAGAAATACTTTCACCTTCTCGGTCTTCGTCAGTCGCTAGGATTAGCTCTTTGACCCCTTTTAGTGCTGACTTAAGTTCGCGGACTATCTTTTTTTTGTCGTCTGGGACGATATATAGCGGCTCAAAGTCAGCATCAACATTTACGCCGAGCTTTGCCCACTCCGTACCTTTGAGATCGGCAGGAATATCACTAGCTGATTGTGGCAAATCGCGCACATGCCCCATTGATGCCTCTACTCGATATCCAGCAGGCAAAAAATTACGAATGGTGCGTGCCTTCGTGGGCGATTCGACAATGACAAGAGTAGACATATTAGCCTGCAAGGTTCGCGGTAATCAAAAGAAACTGGAAGATCAATAAGCACAAAATCAAGGGCTTATTAAATACCTTCTTAACCTATATACAATGTTTATGCAGAAAATTACTATTTTTTAGTAGGACGGTAACTACACTAACAAGTTTCCCGAAACTACTAGTTGCAAATTTAGCTATTTAGTGCATTTGACTCAATTAATGCATGTAAAGCCAGATCACTCAAGATCGAAAGAGTTTAAGGCGGCGCGAAGCGCCGCCTTAAACTCTTTTCCAGCATACTTACAAGTTGCCACGATATTTTGAGAAGTTAGCAATACTCTCTAGGGAGTGGTTTCCTGGATAGAGTTTGCCGTTGATATCCCATGTGGGAAAAGCTCGCACTTTTTTGTTGCGGCAAAGTTGGGTTTGAGGATTGACACCGCGCTGATCGCATTCAATCACTTCTAAGTGTTTTACAGCCTCCTTGCCAAAACGTTGTTTTTGGTGATGGCAATGGGGACACCAATAGGCGGTATATAGCTTTGCTCCGATTTTGCGCAAATGCTTGGCTAAGGCGATCTCATTGACTCTTGATGTTGTTGTCACCGTGGGAGCTGCTTCTTGGGCGATCGCAGTCTCAGTCAATTGCGGCGGAAATATAACAGCAGAAAAACCTGTGATTGTGATACTAGCGATCGCTAGCCCCACGGAGGCTAATGTAGAAGCAGTTTGGCGAAACTTCATAAATCAGGTGAGTTCAACGTTGCTATTTTAACCATAATTATTGACACTAAATTAGAGCGGGCAATGCTCACCTTCCCAAAGAAATTAATTATGTCAAAACTCGAAAATCTCAAGATTGCGATCATCCATGAATGGTTTGTGACCTATGCAGGATCGGAGCGCGTGGTCGAGCAAATTTTAAATTTATTTCCCCATGCCGATCTGTTTGCGGTTGTAGATTTTCTCAATGATTCTCAGCGGGGATTTATTCAAAACAAAAAAGTTACAACTACTTTTATTCAAAATCTCCCCTTCGCCAAAACGAAGTTTCGTAAATATTTGCCACTCATGCCCTTAGCGATCGAGCAGCTAGATTTGTCCGCCTACGACCTCATTATTTCTAGTTCCCATGCTGTCGCCAAAGGAGTTCTAACAGCACCGCATCAATTACATATTTCCTATGTGCATTCACCAATTCGCTATGCTTGGGATTTGCAACATCAATATTTAAAAGAGTCAAATTTAGATCGTGGTATTAAAAGCTGGATTGCTAGATGGATTTTGCATCAAATCAGAATTTGGGATACGCGCACGGCAAACGGTGTTGATCTATTTCTTGCTAATTCCAAATTTATCGCTCGTAGGATTCAGAAAGTCTATCGGCGATCGGCAGAAGTAATTTATCCACCTGTAGATCTGCAAAACTATACATTGTGCGAACAAAAGCAGGACTTCTATCTCACTGCGTCACGGTTGGTTCCCTATAAAAGGATTGATCTAGTTGTGGAAGCATTTTCGCAAATGGGCGATCGCCAATTAATTGTGATTGGTGATGGCGAACAGATGGCAAAAATTCGTGCCAAATCAAGCAGTAATATCAAGTTTCTTGGGCATTTAGAACCAGATTTATTACGCGGATATATGCAAAATGCTAAAGCTTTTGTATTTGCATCTGAGGAGGATTTTGGGATTACACCTGTAGAAGCTCAAGCCTGTGGTACGCCAGTAATTGCCTATGGTCGAGGTGGTGTGAGTGAATCAGTGCGGGGCTTAGATTGCGATCGCCCCACAGGTGTATTTTTTGCAGAACAGACGGTGGCGAGTATTCGTGCAGCCGTGCTTGAGTTTGAAGAGAATAGCGATCGCATCTTACCTATGACTTGTCACGAAAATGCGATGCGTTTCTCAACGGAGAGATTTCAGGCAGAGTTTTTGGAGTTTGTAGAAAAAGCTTGGTGTGATCAATCTCGCCACAAATAAGAATACAAAACCCATTGCGTAGCTTAGCTCTGCAATGGGTTTTGTGGCAAGTTTAATCGAACGCTGCTTTAGTAACTTCATAAAGGCATAATATAAAACTATATAAAAACAAAAAAAGATTAACTCATCCATCATGGCTACCGTTAACGACAACTATCTCAAACTTAAGGCAGGCTACCTATTTCCCGAAATTGCAAGACGGGTAAACGCCTTTATCGAGGCAAACCCTGAAGCAAAAGTGATCCGTCTTGGCATTGGTGATGTCACTGAACCATTGCCCCAAGCCTGTCGGGATGCCATGATCAAAGCTGTCGAAGATATGGGCGATCGCAATTCATTTAAGGGTTATGGTCCCGAACAAGGCTACGCATGGCTACGCGAAAAAATTGCAGCGAATGATTTTCAGGCGCGAGGCTGCGATATTGATGCTTCTGAGATTTTTATTTCCGATGGCTCTAAGTGCGACTGCGGCAACATTCTCGATATTTTTGGCGATGACAATATCATTGCTGTCACCGATCCTGTCTATCCCGTGTATGTCGATACCAATGTGATGGCTGGTCATACAGGCGATATCAACGAAAAAGGCGAATACGAAGGCTTAGTTTATTTACCTGTCACTGCTGAAAATAATTTTACCGCCGAGATTCCCACCGAAAAAGTTGATCTGATTTATCTCTGCTTCCCTAACAATCCTACAGGAGCAACGGCGACCAAAGAGCATCTCACTGCTTGGGTTAACTATGCCAGAGCTAACGGTTCGATTATTTTCTTTGATGCTGCCTACGAAGCATTTATCACCGATCCTAGTCTTCCACACTCGATCTATGAAATTGAAGGTGCTAAGGAATGTGCGATCGAGTTCCGTTCTTTCTCTAAGAATGCAGGGTTTACAGGTACTCGTTGCGCGTTAACTGTCGTGCCGAAGAACTTAATGGGCAAAGCGAAAGATGGCTCCAATGTCGAACTCTGGAAGCTTTGGAATCGTCGCCAATCTACTAAGTTCAATGGTGTTTCCTACATCGTCCAACGTGGTGCTGAGGCAGTTTATTCTGAAGAAGGTCAATCTCAAATTAGAGCCTTGATTGACTTCTATATGGAAAATGCCAAGATCATCCGTGAGAAGTTAACTGAAGCTGGTTTGTCTGTCTATGGTGGCGAGAATGCCCCCTATGTATGGGTGAAGACTCCCGCAGGGCTGACTAGTTGGGATTTCTTTGATAAGCTTTTACAAACCTGTAACGTGGTGGGAACCCCTGGTTCTGGTTTTGGTGCAGCAGGTGAAGGTTACTTCCGTATTTCGGCTTTCAATAGTCGCGATAATGTGAATGAAGCCATGCGCCGTATTCTCGACAAATTCAAATAAGCGATAGCGTAGGGACAATTCATGAATTGTCCCTACGCTATAATAAGACCTCAACGTTATTTCATTCTCATAGGTACGATCATGGTCATCGCTCAAGCTAAACCGATCGCCACAAATATATCTCCAAAATCTGAAGCTTCAGATGGCAAAGTTCGCATGACCCTAGAAGAATATCGGGCGATCGCCGAAACATCTGAAGAGCGTTATGAATATTGCAACGGAGAAATTATTGCTATGACAGGAGGATCGTCTGCTCACAGTTGTATTGCTGTAGACATCACCACATTTCTGAATATCGCGGTTCGTAAAACCAACTTTCAAATATACAATGGCGATCTACGTATTTGGGTTCCTGCTTTTAATCATGGAACCTATGCTGATGTTCTAGTAATTAACGGTGAGCCAGAATTTAATGGTGATCGTACTGATGAAATTCTAAATCCTTTATTGATTGTGGAAGTTCTATCTCCCTCAACCGAAGGTTACGATCGCGGCGATAAATTTAGAAAATATCGCTCTATTCCTAGCTTCTGTGAATATTTGCTCGTTAGTCAATCAGAACCCTATGTGGAGCAATATCACCAAATTAATCGCCAAAATAATAATGATCGCTGGGAATTACAAATTTGCGATCGCTTAGAACAGACAATTTATTTACAGAGCTTAAATATAGAACTACCAATGCAAGAAGTTTATCGGCGGGTTAAATTTTAAGCGATCGCCTAAAACTACGGTTAAACTAGCCTAAGCAAATCTTTGAATCTTAAGGGTGATGACTGTGAAAGCGCGAAATAGTTTTAAAGCGATCGCCAATTACTTAAAACTGAAACTCCAGACTAAGCGGTCTTTTCAGATATTCGTAGCTTTCGCGATTACCTTTCTCATCGCGGTTTCACCAGCATTCTTAAATGTCGTTGCACAGGAAAGTCGCTTTTCTCTAAGGATTTTGCACACCAACGATCATCACGCGCATTTGGAACCTGTCAAATTTGGCGATCGCCTACTGGGGGGAATTGCTCGTCGTCGTACTCTCATCGAGCAAATCCGTGCCGAAAGCAAGACTAATCAGGAGCCTCTATTGTTATTGGATGCAGGGGATATTTTTCAGGGAACTTTGTATTTCAACCAATATTTGGGTCAAGCAGATCTAGATTTTTATAATGCTCTTGCCTACGATGCAAGCACAATTGGCAATCATGAATTCGATCGCGGACAGCAGGTACTTGCCGATTTCATCGCTAAGGCTAAGTTCCCAATTATTTCTGCAAATATCGACATCGCACCCGAATCGCCGCTCTATGGCAAAGTTCGTCCTTGGAATGTTCTGGATATGCAAGGCGAAAAGATTGGGATGTTTGGTTTGACAACTCCAGACACAGCAATATTAGCCAATGTTGGCGATGGCGTGAAATTTACTGACCCGATCGCGGCAGCTCGCAAATCAGTGCTTGCACTTAAGCAACAAGGAATTAATAAAATTGTAGCTCTTACTCACATTGGCTTTGACAATGATGTATTACTAGCGCAAAAAGTCTCCGATATCGATATCATTATCGGTGGTCATAGCCATACATCTGTTGGCAATATTCCCAATGCTAATCATCCCTATCCATTGGTTGAGAAGAATGGAACCAAGGAACCTGTGCTAGTTGTAACAGATTGGGAATGGGGTAAATATTTAGGGGATTTATCAGTGAGTTTTGATCGCACAGGTAAGTTGATTGCTTGGGCAGGAAAACCCCATGTCCTTGATGCTAGCATTAAGCCCAATCCAGAATTTGCCGATAAGCTCAAAGCATACGCCGCACCAATTGAAGCGTTGCGTCAAAAGATTATTGGTAAATCTTTGGTACCGCTAGATGGCGATCGTGTCAAACTGCGAACTAGCGAAACAGCTTTAGGTAACTTGATTGCCGATGCGATCTTGGCAAAAACAAAGGTTGATCGAGTACAAGTTGTTCTAATTAATGCGGGTGGCATTCGCAATGGTTTCCCTTTAGGGGATATCACGATGGGGCACGTGTTAGAAGCTCTTCCCTTCGGCAATACGATTACAAGAGTGGAGTTAACTGGCAAGCAGTTAATAGAAGCTTTAGAGAGTGGTGTGAGTATGGCAGAGCAAGGGGAAGGTAGATTTCCGCAAGTAGCTGGTATCCGCTTTGTCTGGGATAGCAAACTTCCCGCAGGTAAGCGAGTTACGAAAGTAGAAGTAAAAGACGCTTCAGGTAAGTTCCAATTATTAAATCCCAAAGACGTTTATCGAGTCGCAACAAATAACTTCCTTGCTTCTGGTGGTGATGGATATCGCAGCTTTGCGGAAGGTGCAAATCTTTTAGAAACTGGTTATTTGCTATCGGATGCGATCGCAGAATATATCACCGCTATGTCGCCTTTGCAGGTAAAAATTGAGAATCGCATTGTGCGTCAGTAACAGCAACCTAATGATTATAAAAGCCACGCTAAGCGTGGCTTTTATAATCATTAGGTTGCGTTGTTGTTAAATTGCGATCGCGCAGTTTAGTTATGAGAACAATACATTCACTAGCTTCTATCGAACATATGTTAAATTCACTACTATTTCAGAATGGAAAGCTAGTTAACTTTGAGCAAACCAATTTCATAATTACCCATGCTCACGGCAAATCAAACCTATTTTACTGTCGATAATTTAGATTCTGAGGCTGCCCTACAAGAGCTTATAGAAGGCAACGATCGCTATGCGCTCGATCATGTAGAACATCCTCATGAGGGTTCGCAACGCCGAGTTGATCTGTCAATTGCTCAGCATCCTTTTGCGATCGTCTTAGGTTGTGCTGATTCGCGGGTTGTTCCTGAACTAATCTTCGATCAAGGGGTTGGGGATTTGTTTGTGCTTAGGGTTGCGGGAAATGTGGCTGACGATGCGGTGATTGCTAGTATTGAGTTTGCGGTTGAGCATTTGGGAACGAGGTTGGTTGTTGTGCTTGGACATGAGCGATGCGGTGCGGTAATGGCTGCGATCGGACATGCTTTTTCTGAGGGTAAGCTTAATTCGTTGATTAAGTATATTGAGCCTGCGGTGAAGGCTGGTCAGGAAGCTAATGGTGATTGTGTGGTGAGCGATACAGTAAAGGCACATGTCAATTTGATGGTAAAAGAGATTGAATCTACAGTTCCAATTTTGTCCCATGAGGTAAAGAATGGAAATTTGAAGATTGTTCCTGCTTATTACCGATTGGCGACGGGAAAGGTTGAGTTTCTGGAACGATGAGACAAGGAAAAAGGAAGTTTTTTTTGGGGGTAAGATCCTTTAGTTGCGATGTTTATTTAGGTACAAGTAACTAACCCATCATCGAAACCTCGATCCGTAAAGCGTCGCCATTCATCTTTTGACTGTTAAGGAATGAAAATTAATTAACTTGTGCAATTAAAACCAAAATTTGTTGGGGCGGGCTTCGCCCGCCCCAACAAATTTTGGTTTTAATTAATTTTCATTCCTAACTAGCTATCTCTTGCTCTTGTCCATACCAACGCTGGGCTAAATCATCTAGCTGATCCAGGATAGCCATAAGTTTCTTAGCTCTTTCGGTTAATCCATAGGTTACTTGAGGCGGAACTGTTGGCTCGTAGTGGCGATATAAAATTCCTTCCTGCTCCAACATACGAAGGCGTTCAGTAAGCATCTTTGTGGAAATACCTTCTATTTTACGTTTCAAAGCTCCAAACCTTGTTGGTCCAGAATTTGATAGAACCCACAAAATATACATAGTCCAAGGTCCCGACAATAAGTTCGTTAAAGCACTCACGGGACAAGGATTAAGTTCTTTAGATCGCTGCGCCATTACTAGTTACCAGAAAGTTCCTATTAGTTACGAAAAAGTACCTACTTTACTTTCGTAGGTAGTTACTTTTAGTATCTAATCATAACCCACATAAACAACTCAAACAACTCACAGAGGTTGCTATGACAAAGATCGCCATTGTTTATTTTTCTGGCACTGGTCACACCCACTTAACCGCCGAAGCGATCGCCGTAGGATCTCGCAAAGTCACTCATCATGTTGACCTGCTGCGGATTAAAGGAGAGCAAATTACCAACGGTCGTTGGCAAGATGACGAGATCATGGCAAAGCTTAATCAAGCTGACGCGATCATCTTGGGTACTCCAACCTACATGGGCGGAGTCGCCGCTCAATTCAAAGCATTTTTGGACGCGACCAGTTCTGCTTGGTTTACCCACCAATGGAAAGATAAAATTGCTGCGGGATTTACCCACTCTAGTTCTCCCAGTGGCGATAAGCAGGGCACTCTAATTTATTTATCTATCTATGCAGCGCAGCATGGCATGGTATGGGTAGGTGCAGGAGAACAGCCAAGCTCTTATCAAGGGAAGACCGATGGAGTTAACCGATTGGGTTCCTTCCTTGGCGTTATGGGTCAAACTACCATGAATCTATCTGGAGGAGATCCAATTCTAGATTCAGGCGATCGCTTAACCGCAGAATATTTTGGACAACGTATTGCTCAAGCTACAAAGCGTTGGAATCTAGAAAAAGTAGCGATCGCAGCTTAGAAATCATTTAAGAATTGTCTAGATCCCCCCCAGCCCCCCTTAAAAAGGGGGATTGAGGGGGATATCTTAGAGCTTCTGACCGCAGAAAGTAATTCTGAAATGGTTTCTTAAGAACTGATGTTACGTGGAATGAAGATTGCCCTCACCCCCCAGCCCCCTCTCCCAGAGAGGAGAGGGGGAGCAAAACCCAGAAAATTCTTATTCCCCTCGCCCTTTGGGAGAGGGGCTAGGGGTGAGGGTCTTAGAAACACGTAACATCAGTTATTTATTGAGAGAGTAATACATGTCAAAATCTATTGCTACTTATTGGAATCCATTAGACTTAAACAACTCACCTTACGCAGATAGAAAATCCAGAGATTTGATTTAGATAAAAGAGTCTGAGAATGTATACTGAAACAAAGTTTGAACGTAATTGCTTCATCGAAACTAAACCAAGAGTAGCACAT
>JBIKYZ010000147.1:0-12897 GCA_044354985.1 Pseudanabaena sp.
ATGTGCTACTCTTGGTTTAGTTTCGATGAAGCAATTACGTTCAAACTTTGTTTCAGTATACATTCTCAGACTCTTTTATCTAAATCAAATCTCTGGATTTTCTATCTGCGTAAGGTGAGTTATATTAGAATCGTCTGAATCTGAAAGTTCTATATCTGAAAAAATCGAATTAGAATCATCTGAGGATGAAGATGTAGAATCACAAGAATCTGAGCAAGAGATAGCCACTCCAGAATTAGCCACTCCAGAATTAGCTGAGATAGAATTAGCTGAGATAGAAGAACCAGAGTCTTGTACCGCTGAAGAGTTGGAGCCAGAGACTAGCAAGACGGATTTCTTGTCTGAAATCCAATCTAAGGAACCAGCAATACCCGCACCAGAAATTATTCGACAAGAAGTCTTAGAATCAGAAATCAAGGAGTCTGAAGTTGAGTCGTTGGATGAGTCTCAGACTGGTTTCGATACAACTATAGATTTTTCGCATAATAATGAAGAAGAAGATGAAGAACCTGCGATTGAACCACAGTTCATGGAAACGATTTTGGAGATCGCGGGTAACGATCTTAAAGCAACTGAGTTTTTGTTAAATGTGATTGACTCGTACTTAGAAGAGACACCTCTGCTGGTCCAATCAATCGACAGGGCTTTGGCTGTTGATGATCGGGCAAGACTATTACAAGCCCTAAATACATTACGCTCAAGCAGCGACTATATAGGCGCGTTGACACTTTCATATCAATGTCGTCAACTTGAATTGGCGATAAGGGCGAATTATGTCGTGTTAATTTATGCTTGCTTATCACAGGTAGCGATCGAGGCGCAGAGGGCAACTGATGCATTACGCATAGCGCGATCGCGCTATGCGTTATAAAGTAAAGGAGTGCGTCGCGCTCCTCTACTTAAATTGGTTTACCTACACATGATCGGCAAAGTGATTAGTGGGAGATATCAAATCATCCAAGCTCTTGGCAATGGGGGCTTTGGAGAGACTTTTTTGGCTGAAGATTTGCAGTTGCCAGACCATCAGAAATGTGTGGTCAAACGACTACAACCTACATCTAGCGATACTTTTGTATTGGAAATTGCTAGTCGTTTATTTGAGACTGAGGCAAGGGTTTTACATAAGCTTGGTAGCCACGATCGCATTCCCCGTTTGTTAGCGCATTTTGAAGAAGATCATCAGTTTTATTTGGTACAAGAGCTAATTGATGGCTACGAGCTTACTAACGAAATCATCTCTATCGAGCGAGCTGCTGATGGCTATCCAGTGGGACGGATGAATGAATCTCAGGCGATCGCTTTTTTGATTGATGTACTAGAAACTCTCGTTTTTGTGCATCAACAGGGTGCAATCCATCGGGATATTAAACCCGCTAACTTGATGCGGCGGCGTACTGATGGCAAATTAGTACTGATCGATTTTGGGGCTGTGAAGCAAGTAGGAACTGCCGTTGTTTCTGCTATTGGCTCTACGGTCGCGATTGGTACTGATGGTTATATGCCCAATGAGCAAGCGATCGGCAAGCCTAGACCCTGTAGTGATCTTTACGCCGTTGGAGCGATCGCAGTTCAAGGATTGACAGGAGTTGCCCCAAACTTATTGTCTGAAAATCTAGAAACGGGTGAATTGGCTTGGCGAACATCTCCTAACCATGCAGCATTGAAATATCGTGCCAATGTCAACGATGAATTAGCAACAATCATCGATAAGTTAGTTAAATATGACTTTCGCGATCGCTATCAGTCTGCCGAAGTTGTATTGACGGATTTACGGAAATTAGCGCCGCCGATCGCACCCACAATTTTGTCTACGACGGTGCAGGCTAATTTTCAAGGGTTAGTTACAGCTTTTAATCCAAATGATGATGTTGCCACAGCGGTTTCCTCAAAAGTGTCGGCAATGGATCATCGGCGACTCAGTTATAAAAATCCCTTGATGATGATCTCGGTGGGGATCGTTTCAGCGATCGCATTCATGGGTATTGTCATGTGGTTTTGGCTTCGTCCATCGCCCACAATCAAGAATGAACTAAATATTAGTGCTGGTTTACCTAGCCCCAAATATCTCTTTCTCTCAGAACGTGCGATCGGCGATCAAGATTTAGCGAATAAGAGTGCTTTTGAGTTAGATATCATGCGCAATGAAGTTTTTGCTCGTTATGGTCGCCGTTTCAAAGATCCTGAATTGCAGTCATATTTTAATATGCAACCTTGGTATAAACCCATCTATGAGCCTGATAAATTTCCAGAGGATCTACTAACCACAACGGAAATAAAAAATGTGCAATACCTTCGTGATTTTCAAGATCGTTTTGATCGAAACTCTAATACGCTGCAATCCAATCCTAGTAATATTTCCAATTCTCTATGTGACTACACTAAACGTTTAATTTCTGATCCCAATCCGCCGATTAATGTACGTGAAGATGCGGGGGTAGATTTTGCGATCGTTGGTACGCTGGACAATGGCACACAAATTACTGTACAGAGCGAAAAGCAAGGCTGGCTGCAAATTTCTGCACCGATCGCAGGTTGGGTTGCCGCAAATCGCACTAAACCCATGTGCCTATAAAAAAACGTGGCTTTGCCACGTTTTTTTATAGGCACATGGGCGATCGCAACAATCACGGTAAAATTCATTTATAAGTACCTTGGTATGATTAAAAAAAAACAATCCCAAAACTGTACCGCCTGCACAGCGGGCGGTACAGTTTTGGGGCTTAGCTACTTAGCGGTGCGCCGCACCGCCATCAAATTACACTTATTAGATTGATGCTGTGACAGAAATTTCTGATTGGAGCGATATAGAAGCTCAACTCCAAGAAACTAAAGGACTATTAGAAGAGATCGAACAGCGCTTTCAGCAAGTTCGGCGTGATTCGCTGAAGCAGAATGAATTGCAAACGCAAAAAGAACAAATTAGAGAGCAAATTCAAGATATTTCTAGCGATCGCTCAGCCAGTAATAAAAATCAAAAAATTCGACGTAAGCCTAATTCTCGAAATGATCGATCTAGCCCCCATAAAGAAGAATTACTCAAACAATTAGATGCAGTAACCGAGCAACTCGAACAAATCGAAGCCGATCTTGAAAGTCGGCTATTGTCTTGGAGCAGTTTTCGCGAACCTTTTTGGCAGATCGTCCGTTTTGTCGGCATTGGCATCATTATCGGTGTAATTTTGAGAGGCTGTGCCAGCTAATACCGATTCACAAAAGTGTTGCCACTCTTTTGTGAGTTAAAAAACAAACCCTGTAAGGGTTTTAAAAGAACAAAATGGCTACGCAATTTTGTTCTTTGGTATAAAAAATTAGATTTGGGCGTAGCCCAAATCTAATTTTTTAATTTTGAACCTTTTGATCGTGGTACTTGTCAAAACACTCGTATAGATAATTAAGCCTTCTCACAAAGGGGAAAATCAAATGTTTCGTAATATCAAAAGCTTGTTGGCGATCGCTTGTGTAACCGTAGCGGTTGGAGCCGTGGCAATTCCAAATCTCGTTGCTGCACAAAACACTACTCAAAATAGCACCGAAAAACGCAAGCCTCGTCAAGGTGAAGGCTGGAAGCAGTTGAACTTGACTGAAGCCCAAAAGACTCAAATGAAAGCGATTCGTGAAAGTGCAAAAGCTCGTCACGAAAGTGTCTTGACTGCTGAACAACGCACAATTATGGAGCAAGCTCGTCAATCTGGCGATCGCAAAGGAGTACGCAAGTCTCTCAATCTGACTGATGCTCAAAAGCAACAGATGAAGGCGATCGCTGAAGATACCAAGGCGCAAATGAAGAATGTTTTGACTCCTGCTCAGCAACAACAACTTGAGCAAATGAAGCAACAACGCCAATCCAATCGCGGCATGATGCGTTAAGGAAATCCTCGCTAGTCTATCTCTTATGACTTATACCAAAACACAAAATGGCTACGCCATTTTGTGTTTTTAAAACCCTTACAGGGTTTTGTTTTTAATTCACGAAAGTGTAGCCACACTTTCGTGAATTGGTATTACCGAAAATAACGCATCAGGTAGAGGCAATTCATGAATTGCCCCTACCTTTTTTATTCTGCTTGGGGAACTTCTTTCCATAATGTTGAAGTTTCGCGAATACTGGAAAAGGTTCCATTTCCTAAAATCAAATGATCCAAAAGTGGAATGCTCAGCATTCGCGCTGCTTCTAGTAATTGGCGAGTAAGCGTGATGTCTTCAGGACTTGGAGAGGTATTTCCTGATGGATGATTGTGCGCAATAATTAAACGAACTGCGCCGCTTTTAAGAACTTCTCGGAAAATATCACGGGGATGGGCGAGGGTTTCTGTCGCAGTGCCGATTGTAATAATGCGTTGGGCGATAATTCGATTTTTGTTGTCGAGCATCACCACGGCGAGGCGCTCTTGTGGTTGCCACATTAGATCTTGACTAAGAGCAGCGGCTGCTACCGATGGATCAGTAACTTCAGTTAAGTCTGGAGGCTTGGCATAGAGCGCCCTTTTACCTAACTCGATCGCAGCTAAGATTGCGGTTGCTTTTGCGGGGCCAACTCCTTCTATTTGCATGAGTTCTTGTGGCGATACGTTTTGCAAAGCTGCCACTGGGTCACTGGTGCGATCTTTGCCTATGGTTTGCAAGATTAGCTGACCTAATCCTACGGCGGAAAGTTTGCCTGCTCCTTGCCCTGTACCTAATAGGATCGCGATTAACTCTGCATTGGATAAGCTGCGTACGCCCTGACTGAGTAGCCTTTCACGGGGGCGATCGCTTTCAGCCATATCCACAATGCGCAGAGAATAAGTCATCTAAAAATCGCACCTAATGTTACAAGAATATTTTCTGTATTTTATCGCGATCGTTATTAAAAAAGAAGTAGGGTGAGCATTGCCTAGCTTTGGTATTGATATGACTGAGCCCCGATCGCTAAATTCACTCTCTCTCTGTATACTTTCTCGCAACTTCTCTTACCACTTTTGTCAGTCAATCAGTGTGTCATACTTGGCGATAGGTATAAAAAATCCAAGATATTTATTAAAAGAAATACGTAATTGCTCAACCTAGTAAAATCAACAAAAAATGACCATCAAAAAGTTGGTTTCACCTCTATTTCTCCTATATATTGGTAGATTATCATTTATTTAATGAGAATAGTGTCATTTAGTCGATTTTTTAGACGGTTTTTTGGCTGAAACCCTTATTCTCTCTAGGTTGAGCAATTACAGAAATACAAAGCATTTCTTTTAATAAATATCTTGGACATGTTTAATAGCAACTTGTTGAAAGGTCTATGTATAAGAGCTTCTACTCATCTCACGATCGCATTTATAACTTTGAAGAACTAGCTTTCCCAACTGAAGGTGTGGAATTTGAACTGAATGAAGGCGATCACATTGCTAAGCGCCCATATATTGGCTTTAATATGGTGTCTAGCATCGATGGCAAAGCAACAACCTATGAGGGGAAACTGACGGGATTAGGTTCACGTCCCGATCGCCTACTAATGCAAAGACTGCGATCGCAATTTGATGCTGTTTTAGCTGGAGGCACGACGCTACGTCAAGATGCTTTTATTCCTACCGTACCTCCCAAACTCTTAGATGAACGCCAAAAGAACTTTTCGCAGCCTCAGCCCCTCGGCATAGTGATTAGTAATTCGGGTAATCTGCCTAACGACCATCGTTTTTGGAACGCTGGAAAGGATTTGCGAATTGCTTTGCTGGGACAGGATACTTCCGTCGAACCTTGGCTCGAAGAGAAAGCTCAAATTTTTCGATTTCCCACTAAGGATCGCCAAATTGATATAAAGCAAGTATTGATAATGCTTTTTGAGCAACTTGGTATTAAGCGGCTTTTAGTGGAAGGTGGTCCCGCCTTAAATTATTCGCTAATCTCTCAAGGGCTAGCCGATGAATTGTTTTTGACGTTAGCTCCTCATATAGTTGGCGGAGCCAATAATATGACCGTTATCGGCGGTTCAGGTTATGGGCTTGGTGGTGCTGAATTACCCAATCTCAAGTTGCGATCGCTATATCATCACGAATCAGAATTGTTTTTGCGCTACCAATTTACGAAGATATAAAATCCAGAAGTGCGAGTCGCCCGCTACGCGGGCGACTCACACTTCTGGATTTTAAGGTTACTTAATGCAAACCTTTAAGTTGGCGCACAAGATGAATAATTTCTGGCAAAATTAGCTGCTCGATCGCTAATTTCACCGCATTACTTGAACCTGGTAGCGAAAAGACTAATTTGCCTTGATAGATGCCTGCCTCCGATCTCGATGCGATCGCTCTAGATCCCACTTCTTGCCAACTCAGATAACGGAACATCTCACCAAACCCTGGGAGTGTCTTTTCCAGCAAAGCTGCGATCGCATCGTAAGTTGTATCTCGTGGCGCAATCCCCGTCCCGCCATTGAGAATAATCGCATCAAGATCAGCGATCGCGGCTAACTTATACATTTGCTCACGAATCTCGTCAGGTTCGTCTTTAACTAGGGTGTAGTAATCCAGCAGATGCCCAGCATTAGTCATCGATTGTTTAATAAAATTGCCACTTTTGTCAGTTTCTGGTGTGCGGGTATCGCTTACGGTAATTACAGCAAAATGGACTTGATAGGACGGTGGATCGGGACAGGGATTTTGAGAAGGCTTCATAGTTTTTAGTTAAGTATAACCTTGCAGTGTTTTAGCATTTGTGCGACTATCTGCAAACTCGTCACCAAAAATCTCCATTTGGGCGATCGCATTACTTATCAAAAATTTGCGATCACGAAAACTTTACCCTATGCAGAGATCTAGACCATCCCAGCGCCATTGCAGCTCAGGAAGAACTATTTCTACATCTAGTGTCTGCTATGATGAATAGTGGAAATTTAAACACTAGATTTGTTTATGGTGGCTCAAATTAAGACGGCTCAGATTAAGACGAATCCAACAAAAAACAACCAGAATCAGACCAAAACTAATCCAACAGATCTCAAATCGCTTAAAAGCGCATCTATCGTGACCCCAATTAAAGGCAATGTGCAGGTGTTTATCGCGCCCCATCGCAATCTCTACGCTGATATCATCGCACAGGGCTTGCGGGTAGCGGGACAAGGCACACAAGTATTACTAGTACAGCCCTTTCAAACAGGGATTAATCAAGGATTGAAGAATCCTCGACGGCTGGTCGAAAACTTGGAATGGCTCCGTTGTGAAGCTCAGCGCGATTTATCACAGGATGATATCGAATTGACGGAGGTCGAGAAATTGGCGGTACTGGAGCTATGGGAATATGCCAAAGTTGCAATTAAGTTAGAGCGTGCAAGTTTAGTTATTTTAGATGAAGCAAATTTGCTCGTGGCGCGATCGCTAATCACAGAGGAAGAATTACTAGAGGTGTTAGAAACGCGATCGACTAAAGTCAACGTTATCTTAACAGGCTCATCAATGCCTTCTCGCATTGCTGACTATGCTGATCAAGTCACCCACCGACGTAGTTAAAACCTTTTTTGGGTGCTGCTTCGCAGCACCTCAAAAAGTCTTACTGCGCTTTGCACTCAAACCCAAACCAAGAGAACTTTTGAAAGTGTTGCTTTGCAACACTTTCAAAAGTTCTCTTGTGGTTCGTTTGATCTGTAATTGCTGTAATAAAACTCGCTGTGCGAGCTTTATTAATCATGAACCAAGCTTGAAGGCTTCTAAAAACAGTCCATACACCAAACCTAACTTAATAGAATTCAATATTTCAGTAGTTAGTAGTCGCGGAGCCAAACTGCCATCAACAGAAGTGACTCTTTTAGTTCCATAAACATAGCGATTAGTCAGTTCCACAATCAAAACAACAACTGCCGCGGTCACGATATCTTGCTCAGATTTCGCACCAGAAACAGTAGATATTACCGATGCTAAAAAGAATCCTAGCAATAGACTAATCAATATAAAAGATGATCGCCGCCAAGGGTTTCGTGACCATTGTGATATTCGTATAACGCTAACACTGACAATTGTACTAAGACGAGTATTTTGCATAATAGCCTCTCAATTAGATAAAGAAACCTGTAAATGCCCAGATCCCCGACTTTTTTTGTGAATTTGCAAATTATCTTTGCTTGCTTAGAAAAAGTCGGGGATCTTAACTTCTACTTTTTCTGGTTTCTTCTGCGTAGCTCCACTGACTCAACTAGCTAAAGACTAATTTATCATCCTCAACCGTGATCGAAATCTGATGCCCTTCAGCAAAAGTTCCTTCTAGAATTTTATTGGCGATCGGGTTTTCGATTTCCCTTTGAATTGCTCGTTTTAAAGGACGCGCACCATAGGAAGGATCATAACCAACAGCAGCAATATAGTCTTTCGCTTCTTCACTTAGTTTTAAAGAAATCTTGCGATCGCTAAGTCGATTTTCAATGCGTTTAATTTGCAACGCGGCAATCGAGCGAATCTCATTGCGACGTAAAGCATGAAAGATCACGGTTTCATCAATGCGATTAAGAAATTCGGGGCGGAAGTGATTGCGAAGGACATCAAGGACTTTATCGCGCATTTCATCATAGCGAGAGTCGCCATCAAGATCGCTGGATAAATCTTTTGATACTTCAAGAATGCGATCGCTACCGATATTACTGGTCATAATGATCACCGTGTTTTTGCAATCTACCAAGCGCCCTTGACTATCGGTAATCCTCCCATCATCCAGAACTTGTAAGAGAATATTAAATACATCAGGATGCGCTTTCTCGACCTCATCAAATAACACTACTGAGTAAGGATGGCGACGCACTGCTTCTGAGAATTGTCCGCCTTCCTCATAGCCGACATAGCCAGGAGGTGCACCAATCAAGCGCGAAACCGAATGTTTCTCCATATATTCCGACATATCGATTCGCACCATCGAGGCATCGGAATCAAATAGAAATTCGGCAAGGGTGCGAGCAAGCTCAGTTTTACCCACGCCTGTGGGACCCAAAAATAGGAATGAACCAATCGGGCGATTGGGATCATTCATGCCTGCACGAGCGCGACGAATTGCGGAAGCTACCGAAGTTACTGCTTCTTCTTGACCAATAACGCGATCATGGAGGTGTTTTTCTAGAGTCAGTAATTTCTGCCGTTCTGACAGTAATAATTTGTTAAGGGGAATTCCAGTCCAACGCGCTACAATTTCGGCAATATCATCTTCAGTAACTTGCTCACGCGACAGAGAGCCTTCAGAACCCGCAAGGCTAATTTCTAACTCAGCTTCATCAAGATTTTTCTCTAACTCAGTTAATTTTCCATATTTGAGTTCGGCGGCTTTGTTCAGATTGAACTCGCGCTCCATCTGATCGATTTGCTGCTTAGTTTGATCGATTTGTTCTTTTAGTGAACGTAAATTCGTCACTGCATCTTTCTCCAGTTGCCAACGATCATTGAGACTGGTAAAGCGATCGCTTAATTCATTCATCTCATTGTCAAGGCGTTCCAGCCGATCCTGTACGGCTTTACTGCTCTTGTTCTTATAGATCACTTTGCCGTCAGCTTCCACTCGTTCGACAGCTGTGGCATCTTTTTCTTTTTGTAAAGAGAATCTTTCCATTTCAAGCTGTCTGATCCGACGATCAATTTCATCTAGCTCTAGTGGTCGGGAATCCATTTCCATTTTTAATTTGGCTGCTGATTCATCCACAAGATCGATCGCTTTGTCTGGCAAAAAGCGATCGGTAATATAGCGATTAGATAGAGTCGCCGCTGCAACTAGCGCTGAATCAGAAATAGTTACGCCATGGTGCAATTCGTAGCGCTCTTTTAAACCACGCAAAATCGAAATTGTATCTTCGACTGTCGGCTGCTCGATTAAAACTTGCTGAAAACGACGTTCTAGCGCTGCATCTTTCTCTATGTATTGACGATATTCATCTAAGGTCGTTGCGCCAATACAGCGTAATTCACCCCGTGCTAACATCGGCTTGAGAATATTTCCTGCATCCATTGCGCCTTGCTGTGTGGCTCCTGCACCCACCACGGTATGCAATTCATCAATGAATAGCACTATTTTGCCATCGGAATTGAGAACTTCTTTTAGAACTGCTTTCAGGCGATCTTCAAATTCCCCCCGATATTTTGCTCCTGCAATCAGCGACCCCATGTCCATACTAATAATTGTGCGGTCTTTGAGAGACTCTGGTACGTCGCCACGAATAATGCGCTGGGCAAGTCCTTCTGCGATCGCTGTTTTACCAACCCCTGGTTCACCAATCAACACAGGATTATTTTTAGTCCGCCGCGATAATACCTGCACCACCCGCCGAATCTCATCGTCACGACCAATCACAGGATCGAGTTTGCCTTGCTTCGCCTGTTCTGTAAGATCTCGACCATATTTTTCCAAAGCCGCATACTTTGCTTCAGGATTTTGATCGGTGATGGTCTGGCTACCGCGTAATGATTTGATTGTTTCTTCTAATTTTTTGCGATCAATGCTTAAATCCCGATATAGCCGCTTACCGATGCGATCGTCATCGGCTAAGCCCAACAGCATATGCTCAACTGCCATAAAGTCATCACCAAAGCCCTTGCGACTTTCCTCAGCACGATCGAGCCATACCTCCAAGCTGCGCCCCAAATACAACTGCTCTGGACTCGCCACACGAGCTTGTCGTCGCAAAAATTCTTCAACCTGTCGCCGTGCCCGCGCCATCGGTACGGACATCGCCGCAAATACATTTGTGGTTAAGCCATCTTCTTGCTCCAAGAGCGCCATCAGCAAATGCTCGACTTCAAGTTGCTGATGCTGCGATCGCCTTGCGACCTCTTGCGACTTGACGATCGCTTCCCATGCTTTTTCGGTAAATTTTTTCGGATCGGTTGGTTGCATTGGCTTTGGTTACAGCAGGCTTAGGTGTAATTTCTAATGTAATAGTTAAAATAAGTTTACAATATAGTCTCTTGTCTATATCACGATTAGATATCAATGACTGTTTTATCTGTTGTCATTGCTCTGTAAACACTTTGTGTTGAAAACTATGCTCGACCAAGAATTTGGTAGTACCAAACAGGTAATTATAGGCGGCGCAAAGCGCCGCCTATAATTTAGGATTATCAAAAATTTAGCTTTAGACAGTTAAAACGTGATTGACGTATTTGAGTCTTTTTTATCGTTATGAAATGGGCGTTCCAGCGCCTAGTCCAGCTGACCATGCCCCAATTTGCAGCACAAAGCATAATAAAAAGGGCGCGAAGCGCCCTTTTTATTATGCTTTGTGCTGCAAAAATCCGACTAGACTTTGTAAAAATGAATTACTGATCTCCGTTCGTTCCGATGAGCTACTCACCTTACTACTAGTATCCCCATCGATCAATGCTCCGCTATCAGTAATATTTATCATACCTGCATCAATATCAGGTACTTCTTCAACTAAACCCACTACGATTAAGCGAAATGCAATTTGCTGAACTTTTTGAATGGGGATTTGAAACTGCTCAGCCATCTTTTTGAGATTGATGGAACCATCAGCAATTCTCCATACTTGGGTCTCAAGGTTATCTAATCGCAAGTGTGACTGACCAGAAACAATATCAAACAAAGTCGAGCTAGGCTCAGGAAGTTTGCTTTGTAAGATTTTCCAATCCTTAAGGCTACGTAGCCCCATTAATGTGGTTTCAGTTGCAGGCAGACTGAGTCCTGTCATTTCCGCTTTTGGTAAGGCGCTCTTTGCATCAAAACGAAACTGCCCATTCTCTAACTGAAAGAGAGAACAGACCTGTCGTAACACCTGTACACTAAATAATAATTTGAGTTGATCGGGGTGCAATATTCCTAAAGTCTTCAAATTTAGCCCTAAAGGCACATTCGACTGAATTAAGCGTTCCAATTCTGGACGAATTACATCAGTAACCCATCCTCTTTGTTCGATCAATCTTGCTAATCCTCGATTGTCCAAGCGATCGCCCGCAGCGACAACCCGTCCATTTTGCAGCCAAATATGCCGCAAAAATGGCTTGCCAGTCTGCACATGTTGTGGATCCCTAATAGTTAATATTCCAGTTTTTTGTCCCTGATCTAAAAATTGAAATATTTCTGGAAGAGAAAACTCGGATAAAGAACCTGTAATTGCCATAACTGTGAACTAGAGAGTAAATGCCCAAATCTATAGCAGCAAATAACTGCAATTTTTATTAACCTACAAGATCAAGCAGCAGATGTACTTTGAATATAATATTGCACGAGGGCTACGATCGCCTGAATTACTGTGTCACGCTCATCCGCATTTAAGACAATCACAGGCGGTTGATTCTTTTCATCGACAAAGCCCAACGCTAACTTAATATTCTCGCTTGACCAAGCTCCTTCACAGTCCATATGCGTGATGCCAATAATGTAAGGGATTTGGACTCGACGATTCATATAGCTGAGAATCCGCCGCGCATAGCGAAACTCATGAGGACGATGAGCAGCGACCAACAAAATAAAGGCATGGGCTTTGCGGATCAAAATATCCCACATAAAATCAAAGCGCTGTTGCCCTGGTGTCCCATAAATATGTAAAGCCATATTTGGTCCAAAGTTTAAGCGACCAAAGTCCATTGCCACAGTAGTTCTATGTTTTATTTCTGCGGTTTCGTCTGTAGCGCGGCGATCGGTATCGACGACATCGATTTCGCTCACAGTCCGAATAAAAGTTGACTTCCCCGCGCCAACCGTACCAGCTACAACCAAACGCATGATTTCCATAAATCTCTTCTATCCATTCCATCTATTCTAGAATGCGCTGTGCACATCCTATGTAACTAGAGAATTTTATTTATTGATTTTGATATAGGGTTGGAGTTTGGAAAAAATTGAAGCAAAAAATGGATGAACGGCACATTAAGAGATGCCCAAATATTGGGCATGAGAAATCGAAGCACTAATGATTTAGGAGTACTAAGATAGTAGTATTTGCCAGAA
>JBIKYZ010000148.1:0-12889 GCA_044354985.1 Pseudanabaena sp.
ATTGTTAACTTGAGCGCATCTCGTCTTCACATCTTACAGTTCGTTCCCTCTGCTTGTCGTCGCTATTATCTTCTCCCTTTCCCTGATTCCTAATTGTTCTTTACTTCTTTTGAGAGCGGAATGTGGGATATAAGATTATGTCATCTGATATTCAAGGCAGCAAAAATGTTGCGATCGCCTTTGGTTTGATAGCAGCAGGACTATTGACAATAGGAGTTTATCAAGGCAATCGATGGATCATTGGAGGTAGCATTGGGTTGGGGGCATTTACAGGGTTAGCTTGGATCGGAATCCTTGATGATGAGAAACAGCAAATACAGAAACTGCATGACGATCTAGATCTAGCACGTTTAGAAGAAAAACCTTTTAGTGCCAAATTCTTTGCAGGAATGTCCGATATTGACATCGAAACGGCTGAAAAATTTCTCAATAAAGAAGTCGCTGCTAACGGTATTAACTGTAAAGATGTGGATATGCAAGATGGCACAGTTATTGAAAGCCAAGAGAGAAGAAGAGGCTGCAATTCAGCAAAAAGCTGAAGCTAGACAAAAGCGAAAGGAAGAATTAAAAGCGCTTAATCTATCAGAACTAGATCACGAACATCTAGAAAAACTTAGTGAAGAAGACCGTCAGCTTGTATTAGAGGCAAAAGCTGAACAAGCTACTGAAAAAGCTGTTTCTAATACTGTCGCTATTGGTACGGCGGCAGTGGGGTTAGCTGTATTGTCCATGTTCCTCGGAGGAGATTGAGAATATTGATGATTTCTATAGGAAGTCGGTAGGTATCTGAGGATAAAAGGCTAATGATGTAAGCTAAAGCTAGATTTTAAGAAATATAAATTATGCGATCGCAATGGGAATGTTTACTGCAAAACCTTGGCTGTTGGCAAGGTTCATTTAGCCGATTATCCAAAAGTGGTGAAATTTTAGAAGTTATTCCTAGCGAAACTAGTCTGGAACTTAAGGAAGATAATCAAACTGTGCGTCAAGTTGTTCGCCGCTTTTATGACGGTCAGCCACAGGACTTAGTTTTGGAATATCGTACTCTCAATCAAAGCACCACTTTTTTTGAGAATGGCGCTTTTTCGCAAGGAGCATTGCAATTTGCACCCTATACAGAATTTGGTGCAGAGCTGGGATTGATTTATGGCGATCGCCGACTGCGAGTGGTTATTCTCTATGACAAAGCTAGCCAACTTGATCGCGTTACCTTTATCCGTGAACATCTACCCCATAACACCACGCCAGAGCGCCCAACTTTGACTCTAAATGATTTACTAGGTAGGTGGGAAGGAGAAGCGATTACGATCGCTGCTGATTGGTTAGAACCAGAAGTCATATCAACAGTTACTGAATGGCAACAGGAAGGCGATCGCGTGAATATGTCGTTACAAATGCAAACGCCGATGGGTGCAAAGACAATCACTTCAATCGCGAAGATCGATCCGAATAACTCTCAAACATTGAACTTTGAGCAGGATACTTTATCGATCCAAACTTTGTTTTTGCCAGATGGTGCGTCGATAACTTGTCCCGTTGCGATCGCTAAACGTCAGCCATTCCGTCTAGCTATTTCATGGTTACTCGAACCAAACTTACATCAGCGCATGATTCGAGCCTATGACCACCGAGGCGGATGGGCTAGCCTTACTCTGGTGACTGAGCGCAAAGTGGGGTAGTCTGAGTAAGATTTACTTTGCAAATTATTACTACTTTCTCAGTCGAAACTATATGGCAAATACAAGTCGTAACCTTCTGATTAAGCGCATTATTATCATGCTGCTTTGTCTTGCGCTTTTTATTGGCGCGTTCTCGGGGGCACTCTATTTTTATCAGAGCGATGGCACGCAGCGATCAGCTAATTATACCTTTGGAGATGACAAAGAACCAAATCGGATCAACGTTGCTGTTACTATGATAGGAGTTGATCCGATTAAATCTGAGATAAATCTTAGGTTTGCACCTATTCCTGAAGGAACATACGTTAAAGATGCACGCCTCACTAAAGATCTAAAATTCTTTACAGGTATCGAAAGCGGTAAAGCTGAAGTTACACTTGAAAACAATCGTATTCCTGATGCTGTGACAGGCTCCTTATCTATAGCTAAAGGTAGAGTTAGCGACTATCCTTTTGATGTGCATAGTTCAGACTTCTATCTCTTTTTTACTAATCCTAAGGATGAGAAAGAAGAAATTCCCATGTCAGTTGATTTTTATGGAGCAATCTCTGGCTATAACATTGACGTTGATTACATTCCCAAAGCCGAATTTGAGTCTACTGATAGCTATATAGGTTTGCGCGTGACTGTTTCGCGATCGGTAATCACCAAGTCTTTCTCTATCTTCTTAATGATTTCAATGTGGATGATTGGTTTAGTGATATTTACGATGATCATGGTCGTAGTTTTGCAACCACGTCCAACTGAATTTGGGATGTTTACGCTGATTGCGGGTATGTTATTTGCGCTGCCTGCAGTACGAAACCTTCAACCAGGCGTTCCTCCCCTTGGCGGTTTATCAGACTTTCTCTCGTTTTTCTGGGCAGAGTCACTTGTGGCAATTTCGTTGCCAATTCTTTTCTTCGTATGGCTAACACGCTATAAAAAGCCTAGTTAGTAACTATTCTCTATCGGCAATTCCTGAAAACTGGTTGATAATTACGAATTACGAATTATCAACCACCAATCCCCAATCCCCAATCCTTATGTCATTACCGCCAATCATCGAGCAAATGCTCTTGCCTGAGTTTTACGAACATCCTGTTACTGAGCCAATCCAGCTTTTGCAAACCCATATTTCTTTTGTGCTGCTAACAGGCTCCTATGCATACAAAGTTAAGAAACCAATGAACTTTGGCTTCTTAGATTTTTCTACATTAGAAAAACGCAAATATTTTTGTGAAGAAGAACTTCGACTTAATCGCCGCTTAGCGCCTGACCTATATCTTTCAGTATTGCCCATTATCGAAACAGATGGAAAATATCACTTTGATAAGACTGGCACTGGCACACCTGTGGAATATGCGATCGCGATGCCAGAATTCTCGCAAGAGGATTTGCTGATTGAGATGTTTGCTTCAGGCAGACTTACGACTGATCATGTGAAACAAATTGGTGAACAGTTGGCAGTATTCCATCAGAATGCTCTAACCAATGACCATATCAATAGTTTCGGCACAATGGAAGCAGTTCGGGCGGTGGCAAATGATAACTATGCTTCTACTGAGAAGTATGTTGGGATTGCTCAAACTGGCGAGCAGCTTGCTCAAACCCGCGCCTATACAGATAAATTTTTCGCCGAGAATGCTGACCTATTTAGCGATCGCATTGCTAAGGGCAAAGTCCGTGAATGTCATGGCGATGTCCATTTAAAAAATATTTGTATCTATCAAGATCAGATCCAGATTTTTGACTGTATCGAATTTAATGAGCCATTCCGCAATAGTGATGTCTTGTATGATGCTGCATTCCTATTAATGGATTTGCAATTTCGTGGCAGAAGCGATCTCGCGAATATTTTCCTGAATACCTATCTTGAACGTACTGGCGATTATGAAGGCGCAGTTCTATTGCCACTACATTGCAGTATGCGAGCCTATATTCGCGCTAAGGTGACATCATTCTTACTGGATGATCCCAATATTCCTACGGATGTGAAAGCAAATGCTCAAACGGAAGCCTCAGCATATTACAAATTGGCTTGGGAATATACCAAACCTAAACAAGGCAAGTTGATCATCATGTCAGGTGTATCTGGCTCTGGCAAAAGCACGACCGCCAAAGTGATCGCCTCTGAGCAAGATGCAATCTATCTGCGATCGGATGCAATTCGTAAGCAGATTGCAGGAATTGGTTTAATGGAACGTGGTGGTGATGAGATCTATACTCCAGAGATGACTGCAAAAACCTATACCAGATTAGCTGAGTTAGGTGCTTTATTAGCAAGCAAAGGCTTCACGGTGATTCTCGATGCGAAGTACGATCGCATTAGTCTAAGAGGTCAAGCGATCGCTGCCGCACAGTCTCAAAATATTCCTGTAGAAATTATTTACTGCACCGCACCTGTGGAAGTTTTACAGCAACGTTTACGCGATCGTTCTGCCGCAAATAATGATATTGCTGATGCGACAGTTGAGTTATTAGCCAGTCAGCAAGCAGCCTTTGAGGATTTCACGGCTGAAGAATTGGTCTTAGTGAAGAAACACGATTAAGATGTAGGGGCTTAGCATTCCCGCCACAATTTATAAATTTTGCGATCGCCTTCATTTGGGAATGCTAAGCCCAAAACCTCGCAACGCAGGGACAATTTTTCTGTAAAAGCATAGAGGGCTGAGCATTTGCGGATCGAGTTTTCTGTAGTGAGTTTAAAAATTGTGGCGTAAATGCTAAGCCCTTACAGGTGCTATCTAATCTTCTGGATTCACAGAACTCTGACGATATTGAAATGCTCTTGCGATCGCAGGGACGAGCAGAATTATAAGGGCGATCGTACTCCCAAGCGCAATATATGGATTGAGCATGATTAGGCGCGATGTAGGCATTGTTGCATCTACATTAAAAACACCATCAAAAACCGTAGGAATTTCTAAAAGTTTACTTGCCGATGGCGGTGAAATCAAATTTAGAGAAGCTGCGAACGCAGGAAACATTACCGAACTAAATAGACATATACTCAGAAATCTTGCCCAAGACTTCAGACACCACAGCCCGATCGCCAATAAAATCGGCACGATGCTAAAACCGAGGAAAGCTATATTGGAAACTACTTGTAAGTTAATAGAATTGCTGTCAACTAAAGGAGTGCTGTTGTCCAATAATCGATAGAGATAAAAATTGAGAATGCGATCGCAAATCAATACCAGACTCATCCCCAGCATCGTCACGGAAAGAATAGTAATAGAGATCGGGCGTTTGATAGTTCTAGATTTCATCATGTTTGTAGTATAAATTTTTAGGTTGAGCATTTCTTCTAGATTCCCCCAGCCCTTCTTAAAAAAGGGAGAGGATTTTCTTCTTACCCATTTTTAAGGAGGATTGAGGGGGATCTCTTAGGAATTTAGCCTCAGAAAGTAATTTTTAAATGCGTGCTTAAGGCTGACTGAGATAGCGTGGCAAATGACGAAATAACTTGCTCGATTGCATCATGCGTAGTACGTAATAACTAGCAGTTGGCAAGAAGATCACCATCGACCAACCAAACTGATCAGGAACTTCAATTTGAAAAAAGGAGGGAAACATCAACATGAGTATTGCCGAAATCCCCACGGACAAAACACCGAGAATAGCAGCCGCAGAATTTTTGAAGAGAGTCTTTATCTTCCATATAGAAATATCGGTGATGCTCCAAAACACAAATAGACAGAAAAGCATACCGATAAAAGTGCTAACACATTGTGCTTGACCTTTAGCAATATCTTGAAAAGCATCTGAATTGATCACGGTTGAACTATAGGGAACCTTGAGTAGCGCCCAACCACTGATGTAATAGGAAAAGATATAGCCGATAGTCATCGCGATCGCTCCAAAAATGCCAGCAATACAGCTATAGCCCAAGACATCACGGAGGAAGTTCTCTAGTCTCACTGGTTTTAGCCAGCCAAAGGCGATCCAAATCGTCGGTAAGCCAACTACTGCCATCGTTAAAACCGTCATGTGACGAGGCTCAACAGGAAAGGGAAGCTGCACAAATCCCGCAAAGGAAATCGTCAAAATCACCATGATATTTTTGGTGAGATAAAGCAAAGCCGAAGAGAGGATTTTTTGCTTGATGTCATCTCCTGCGGCGAAGGCTTGAGGCAGTGCCGAGAGATTGTTATCTAGTAACACGATATCCGCAACATCTTTACTGATTTGCGCACCGTCATTCATGGCGATCGCAAGTTGCGCTTCTTTAAATGCAGGTACATCATTCACACCATCGCCCACCATGCCCACATAACCACCGCGCTTCACCATCGCCGAAATAAGACGACGTTTCATGTCTGGTGTAATTCTGCCAAATACTGCGCCAGAGGCTGCTGAACGGCTAAAGGTAGGCGAATCCATAGCTTCTAAATCTTTTTGCGTAAACACCGCATCATCGGGAACGGCAATTCCTGCTTGACGAGCGATCGAGGCGACAGTTTCGACACTATCGCCCGAAATCACTTTGAGGCGAATATTTTTGTTTTGCAATTCAGCGATTGTCTCAATTACATCTGGACGCAAACTATCTTCGAGCAAAACTAATCCGCGAGCACGGCAATTATTTGGTAAGGCAGGATTTTTTTCAGATACATCAAAGCTATCTTCACTCGTAACTACAGCGATCGCTCGCAATCCCTGTCTTCCATATTGCTTAGCTTTCTCCTGCATCTCAGGATTAGAAAATAGAATTTCAGGAGCACCGACCATAATCGTTGTGCCGATATCGATCGCGATCGCACCCCATTTACGGCTAGAACTAAAGGGTACTTCGCTGACTAATTGTGCGGGAGATCGTGGCTTATCTGTAAAAGTCGCCATTGCCTTGGCACTGCTATTCTGAGTTCCCATCAGATTTGTATAAAGAGCAATCAGCTCGCGTAGTGAATCCTCATCGGTATCCTCCAAAGGCACGATTTCTTTCACAACAAGTTTGTTTTGGGTAAGCGTTCCCGTTTTGTCAGTGCAAAGAATCCGCACACTATTCATCGAATCAACGGCATTAATCTTTTGAATCAAGGTGCGTCGCTTACTGATTTCTACCGCACCGATCGCAAAGGCAACACTAATCGAGAGGATTAAACCTGCTGGCACAAAGCTATTGATGATTACCGAAGCATAGCGAATCGTGTCCACCATCGACCGCCCCGAATTGAGGCTAGATGCTACATGCAAGAACGCAGCCACAATCAGCACTAGCACAAAAATTTCGACGAGAACATCAATCTTTTTCTGTAAAGGCGTAAAGACTCGCTTATAAACTCGTGAAGACTGTGATAGCTTTACTGCATAGCTTTCATTGCCAATTTTGTCGGCACGAAATACGCAACTTCCTGCTAAACAGAAAGAACCCGACAGCACAATATCGTCAATTTGTTTGGCTACAGGATCAGACTCACCTGTGAGTAATGATTCATCCATCTCCACATTTTGGGAAAATAGTACCGCCCCATCCACAGGAGCGCGATCGCCGGGATTCAGTTCGATTAGATCATCACGTACCAACTCACCGACAGGAATTTCCAGCGCTTCACCATCACGACGTACTTTTACCTTCTGTACCGATAGCAAGGCGAGTTTATCCAGCGTCAGCTTTGCCTGAATTTCTTGCGCCACACCGACCAGAATATTCATGAACACTGAAAATCCTGAAAAGATGGCATCGGTAATTTGTCCAAGTGCCATCATCAGGATTAAAATCACCCCAAAGGTAACGTTAAATAATGTAAAAACATTTTCTTTGAAAATGTCATTGTAGGTGCGACTCGATCGCATCACTACGACATTGATATCACCGCGTTGATTGCGATCATTAACCTCAGCTTCGCTAAGTCCTATATCGACGTTTGGCGATGCGATCGCGGGTGAGTCAGGAGTATTTTCTGATGTAGGTTGTGACATAAACGCACAGGTATCATTTTTAGTAAGAAGTATAAGATCTCTAAGCCAACATTTAAAATCAGAGTTTAAACTTAATGTCTATGATTACGTTGCAAGTAAATGGCGATGAACACGAATGTGAACCAAATCTCACGATGATCGAATTGCTGGAATATTTAGGGCTAAATCCTCGCTTAGTTGCCGTGGAGTATAACGGCGAGATTTTACATCGTCAACTCTGGGAAAATACGATTATCCAAAATAGCGATCGCCTAGAAATTGTCACCATTGTTGGCGGCGGTTAGAAGTCTCTACAAATCAAGAGCGCTATAATTTTGTCAGTACATCTTTAAATTAATCTGCATCACAGGCAATTGGCATCGGCTATGAGCATCGCAACATCACAAATCCCCGCTACTGTCCTTACAGGCTTCCTTGGCGCAGGCAAAACTACGTTACTTAATCACATTCTTACAGCTGAGCATGGCAAGAAAGTTGCTGTCATCGTCAATGAATTTGGCGAAGTCGGTATCGATCAGCAACTCGTAATTGGTGCTGACGAAGAAATTTTTGAAATGAACAATGGCTGTATCTGCTGCACTGTGCGCGGCGATCTGATTCGGATTATCGGTAATCTGATGCGCCGCCGCAACAAGTTCGATCATCTCCTGATTGAAACTACTGGTTTAGCCGATCCTGGCCCCGTGATTCAAACTTTCTTTATGGATGAGGACATTCATAGACAAGTTGAGCTCGATGCTGTGGTGACCGTCGTTGATGCTAAGCATGTCCAACAACATTGGGGCGATCGCGAAGTTCTTGAACAAATTGGCTTTGCCGATGTGATTTTGCTGAATAAGACTGATTTGGTTACTGAATCGGAATTAGTAGAACTCGAAGCAAAAATCAAGCATCTGAACGTTTTGGCAAGAGTTGATCGCGTTCAGTTAAATCAAACCAATACGGAAAATATTGAGGACAGCATCAACAAAGTTCTTAATGTCGGTGGTTTTGATCTCAATCGCATTCTTGAAAAGAATCCTGAGTTCCTTGCTGCTCAAGCCAAGGAAGAACATGATCACGGGCATGACCATGATCATCACGACCACGACGATCATCACGAGCATGAACACCATGAACATCATCACCATGTTCATGATGAGGAGGTTGGCTCAGTCAGTATTCTAGAAGCAGGTGTAGTCAATCCCTACAAGTTCCAAGCTTGGATTAGTGAGCTATTGAAAACTCAAGGTCAAGACATTTTCCGCTCTAAGGGAATTATCAATCTCTCTGGTTCTGAAGAGCGCTTAGTATTTCAAGGTGTGCATATGCAGTTTGACGCAACTCGCGATCGCCCTTGGAAGGACAATGAACTCCGCAAGAATCAATTGGTCTTCATCGGCAGACATTTAGAGAGCGACAAGCTCCGAGAAGGTTTTATTGGTTGCTTGGTTTGAGCAACTCGTTCAAATTAATTCTGGCGATCGCTAATATCTCAAGATAGCGATCGCCTAAAACAGAAAAGGTGAGCATTGCTCACCTTTTCTGTTAGTTTTTAGCTGGAGGTAATGACAACTTGACATGTAACTCTTTCAATTGCGAATCATCCACACTGGATGGCGCATCGGTCAACAGGTCGCGTGCTTGCTGTGTTTTCGGAAAGGCAATTACATCACGAATCGAGTCTGCGCCAGCAATCAACATCACTAAACGATCCAGCCCAAAGGCTAAGCCACCATGAGGAGGAGTGCCATATTCAAAGGCTTCCATTAGGAATCCAAACTTCTCCTTTGCCTGTTCATCGCTTAGCCCGATCGCGGCAAATACTTTCTCTTGAACTTCGCGCTTGTGAATGCGGATACTACCGCCACCGATCTCTGTTCCATTTAGCACAAGGTCATAGGCAAGAGCGATCGTATTAACATCAATGGCTTGACCTTCAGCAATGTCTTCAGGACGTGGGGATGTGAAAGGATGGTGCAGAGCTTCCAATCTTTTCTCATCAGCATTCCATTCAAACATTGGGAAGTCAGTGATCCAGACGAAGTTGAGCTTGTCATGATCGATCAGTTCTAACTCATGACCGAGGGCTAAACGTAGACGATAGAGCGATTCATTGACGATCGCCTTTTCTCCAGCACCAAATAATAGGATTGTGCCTGCGGTTGCGCCAGTGCGTTCTAGCAGTTCCTTTTTAACTTCTTCAGTAAGGCTATCTTTGAGTGCGCCGATGGTATCGATTACGCCACCTTCACGCACACGGATAAAGGCTAAGCCCTTTGCGCCATACTGTGCAACCAGATTCGATAAATCTCCACCTGGTTTAATGCGAGTATTGGAAATTGCTTCGTCACCACCGATGACGGGCAGCACTTTGATAATGCCACCATTAGCGACGGTATTGGCAAATACTTTAAAGCCCGAATTAGCAAACAAATCAGTGACATTGACTAATTCCATGTCAAAGCGAGTATCGGGGCGATCGCAACCATAGCGATCCATAGAGTCGGCATAGGTGAGACGAGGGAAATCACCAAGTTCTACACCTTTAACGGTTTTGAAAATATAGCGAATTAGATTCTCATTTAGCTCAATGATTTCTTCTTGGGACATGAAACTCATTTCCATATCCAATTGCGTAAATTCAGGCTGACGGTCGGCGCGAAGATCTTCATCACGGAAACATCGAGCAATTTGATAATAGCGATCGCATCCGCCCACCATCAGCAATTGCTTAAATAGTTGAGGTGATTGCGGTAGAGCATACCATTGCCCTGCATTCACACGACTCGGTACAAGGTAATCTCTTGCACCTTCAGGGGTAGAACGACAAAGAATCGGTGTTTCCACTTCCATAAAGTTATATTCATCTTCAAGGAAGCGTCGAATGGACTTCACTACATCAAAGCGCAACTTGAGATTATTGGCTAGGCGATCGCCACGCATATCGAGATAGCGATATTTAAGGCGCAATTCTTCTTTAATCGTGTCTGCTTCAGAAATTAGGAATGGTAGGGGTTTGCTAACAGCATTGAGTAATTCAATCGATTCAGCATAAATCTCGACTTCCCCTGTGGCAAGCTTTGGATTGAGCGACTCGTCTGGGCGCTTAGAAACTTTGCCGATAATTCTGACTACATATTCATTTCGCATTTCCCCTGCCAGTTCATAGGAGACGGGAGTACGCTGGGGATCGCTGACGATTTGCAAGATTCCTGTGCGATCGCGCAAATCTAAAAAGATCACACCACCATGATCCCGTCTGCGATCGATCCAACCGCACAAGCTTACTGTTTGTCCGATCTGTTCGGCATTGAGGTGACCGCAATAGTGACTACGCATCATGTTTTTCGAGAAGACTTGATTATAAAATCGTGATTTTGAACATTGTCTATGATAACCGCTAATGCGTTAGTGACTGGTATTATTCTTGATTTACCTATGCGATCGCAAATTTTTTATAAAAAACAGAATGCTTGAGATGTTACTGTGCCCAGCCTCAAACCATCCTGTTTTTTGTGTGATTAAGTATCTGTGCAGAATAAATTACCCAAAGCCGTAAGGTTGCGCCCCGCAGGAGCGCAACCTTACGGCTTTGGGTGTGCAATTGATTAAGTGTGTTTACTTTAATACAAGAAAAGCCCAAACAATTCTGCGAAGTAAGGCTTTCAAATCACTAAATTTCTCTGGTTTTTAGTAAGTTTAGTGAATACTATAGCTGTCGCCATTCTTGTTAGGACATAAAACCCAAATAGAGAGAGGCGGGGCTTCGCGCCGCCTCTCTCTATTTGGGTTGGGATTTGTCTTGATAAAAGTGGCTAAGGCTATATATCTTGATACTAAGTGGGATAACGCATCAAAAGAACTTCAACTTTATCCCTGATGTTATCTCTGATATATCGATATGATTCGACCAAAGAGCCTTCTGGTTGCGGCAAGATCCATTCATCAAAAAAACGACGCAGCATCCATTCTTCTGGTAGTCTCATACTGAAATTGCATAGTGAAATTACAGTATCGAAATGTTTTGAATTGCAATCGCTCAAGAGTTTTGTCTCATTGTCTCTGATGTCAATCCCAACTTCATCCATAACGCGAATAAAATTTGTACTAGGTTCACTGATACTAAGTCCTGAACTCGCCACCGAAATACGGTCTTTTGTAAGAGTACGCATCCAAGCTTCAGCTATTTGAGAGTAGGTATTGTCCTTGCAGACAAACATTATATTTTTCACCGATTCAGGTTTCCTCCTAATTTAATTAATAGATACCAATTCACAAAAGTGTGTCAACACTTCTGTGAATTAAAAACTAAACCCCGTAAGGGCTTTCAAAACACAAAATGGCTACGCCACTTTGTGTTTTGGGATGACTGATGTTACGTGGAACTCAGATGATGAATCTCTTACTGCTAGCAGAGTAGGGACACCACGGGGGGATTGCCCCTAACTGAAAATTAAATCTTGTAGTGGCTGTGCTCCCGTGCCAGCCCCAATCCTATGCTCAATTCTGAGAGTAGACTAATCGGAAATTGGGACAATTGGATAGAAGTGATTTTCGGAGGCAACATAACACCATGCTATGCCTTCGGGGTCATGTTTTTTAGTCCATTCAGCGAAAGTGTTTTTATCTTTCTTTTGATTTAATGTGCGAACGGCTACAGCCAAATGGCTAGATAACTCTTTATCACTCAAAGCTGCAAAAACTCGCTCACTTGTATTGGGTGAAGAAGGGGCAATTGACAAAGATTCATCAGATACAGGGATTTGCACCTGAAGTGAATCGCTAGGCTTGTCGGCTAATTTAGTTTCCAAAGCTTCAATACGTTTTACCAAGCTATCAAAAAGCTCGCTTTCAACAGGTTTTCGTTCAGCCATTTCTAACTGTTGCAATGCCTGCACCAATAGAACTTCAACCATTGCTGCCATGCCCATTTTTGTTTCTTGGACATGAGCTTCTAACTTACTGAGCAAGGCATCGGGAAGCCTTACATTCAACTGCCTTTTTTTAGCCATTCATAACACCATATTGCTATCAATTGCTAGTATAAGATATCTTGCTATAAAAAGCTAGCATTTAATAGCTTTTTATAATATTTAAATCTGCGCTCTCCTATGGCAATGCAATAGATAGCTGGGAAACGTTAAAATCCAAAAAGATAAGTGGCGGCGCTATTATTAAAGTTGTGCGGTATATATTCACGCGATGTGCAACAAAGAATTATGAAACAACCAATTCTTCAAACTGTAAAGGATGAAGAGAGTGTCGGTTGAGCCAAAAACAAAGAGTGTGAGCAAGGATTTTGCGATTAAGACGACTAGAAAAGT
>JBIKYZ010000402.1:0-3913 GCA_044354985.1 Pseudanabaena sp.
AGAACCTTTTCGGTTTCGAGGTGTGATGTATGACTCCGTTAAATACGTCACTCCAACCCCCAACGGATGCTGCTTATAACTTTCTCTGGTAGGTTATTTGCTCAAGACTTTATCAGTGCATCTTTGGCTACTAGAGATAATTAGTAGGTCCCTCCGTGAGGATCAAATCGGATAAACCTGTGAATGACTGGGAGGTTAGGCGCTAGTGCGGACGGCAGTTCGACTCTGCCCGATTCCATTAACCTAATAAAAAAGGCACTTGCTAAGCAAGTGCCTTTTTTATGTCATCGCAAAACGATGTCAAAAGTGAAGGCGGCGATCCGCGCCGCCTTCACTTTTGGAGTTATAGCGCAGAGCACTGATCTTCTTTGCTACCTTGAACAATATTGCCACCACCTAGAGGAAAAGGTCGGTTTTCTTTGCATTGTAGATTTTCATTAATACGATTGGCGTTAATGCGAAGACCACCAGTATTTTGAAAAGCCTGCAAACTACCCCCGATACGATTAGTGTTTGCCACTAAAGCTCCACGATTAGAGTCAAATTGGACATCTCCATTAATCGTGGATGCTGAAATATTTGCAGCAACGCCTTGCTTAACTTGGACACTACCACCAACTGTAGACCTAGCCAAAACGTTTACAGCAGCTGCGTTTTCGCCTTGGACATTACCAACGATACGCGCACCTTTCGCATTCAATGTGGCATTAGACTCCACTATAACGGTTCCTTGCACGCGAGTACCATTGAGGTTACAAGTTTTACCAGAAGGCACTTTGACATTATCAACAGTGATCGCGCCCAAGGTTCCTTGGCAAGAAATTTCTTCAGCCATGCTAGGAGATGCGGGAAGATTCAGCCCAGTAAAGGTTAACAAGGCGATCGCTGCAAAATGTACTTTTTTCATGGGTCGAACTATCCTGATTAAATTAAATTACTGATTGGGATATGTGAAGTTCTTAACTTCAACAATTTGTACAATAAGGACTGTTCATGAAGGTCGTTTAAGAATTGCATTAGAGATTTCTTAAGAAAGTTGCAAGCGGTAACCTATTCCTCTAATTGTCTCAATGACATCATTACCAAGCTTTTTACGGAGATAGCCCACATATACATCAACAATATTGGAGCTAGGATCATAGTCATATCCCCAAGCACGATCTAATAATTGAGCGCGGCTCAGCACTTGACCTTGGTGCTGAAAGAAAGCTTCCGCTAAGTTAAATTCCCGACCAGGCAGGTCGATTTCTTGAGAGCCAATATAAGCCTTACGAGTCCGTAAATCTAAAGTGATATGACCAGCTACTAGTTGCGTAATTTCATTATTGTGGTGGTTGTTTTTTTTCTTGAGCCGTAACCGCACACGAGCTAATAATTCGGCAAACTGAAAAGGTTTGGTCATGTAGTCATCAGCACCACTCTCTAAACCTACAACTTTGTCTTCTATATCATTTCTTGCCGTCAGAATAATAATTGGTAAATTTACTCCCTGACCGCGTAATTCTTCCAAAACATCAAGCCCATCTTTGCCAGGTAGTCCTAGATCTAGTAACAATAGATCGCATTCACCATATTGAGTTAGCTGAAGTGCAGCGTTGGCATTTTTGGCAACACTGGTGGTAAAGCCATGCGATCGAAGTCCTTTTTCAATAAAAGCAGCAATCCTTGTCTCATCTTCAGCAATTAATATAACCCAAGTTGCTACCTATTAAAAACCACCTCAAAACAGGTGCAAAACAACCTAGCTAAGTCCTAAATACTGCCATTGTCATGTAAATATCTAGTATTTTTTGTTTTAAATTATGTTTTGAGCGAATAGGTAGCAACTTGGGTTAATATATGGGTCATAGCATAATTTCAATTATTGATTATTTGGGTAAGACGACAGTGAAGGTCGATCCAGTTCCCAAATTGCTCTTAAGTTTTATCGTGCCTCCGTGAGCATGAGCAATCGATTGAGCGATCGCTAGCCCCAAACCAGAGCCATCGGAAACGCGGATTTGGTGGTTGTTGCCACGGCTAAAGCGCTTAAAAATATGTGGCTGATCTTCTGAGGCAATACCTTCTCCCATATCTTGAACCCAAATTTGAACCTCTTTATCAGTTATGGCAGCCCCCAAGATAATTTGATCGCTTGGATGAGTATGCTGAGTAGCATTAAGAACCAAATTCATCATGGCTTGGGTGATGCGATGGCGATCGCAATAAATTTGTCCATCTTCAACCACATCCAGTTGCCATTGTCGCGGTGCGATCGCTTGAGCCTTTGCAAATAGCTCAGACATTAAGAGATTGAGGGAGATCCACTCTAATCGCAAAAAAGCAGGTTGTTCAGATTTGGCAAGCAAGATCAAGTCGTTCACCAAACTAGCCATGCGATCTAACTCGTCAATAACCAATGCGATCGCTTCATACCGTTCTTGAGGATCATCCCCCATCAGCTCTAGGTGACCACGAATAATGGTGATGGGAGTGCGTAGTTCATGTCCGATATCGTTGGTAAATTGACGCTGATTAGTAAATGATCTCTCAAGACGCTCCATCATGTCGTTAAAAGTATTTGCTAACTCCATGACTTCCCCATTTCCTTTAGTGACAATGCGCTGGGTTAAATCAGATTCACTAATATTACGTGCAGCTTTGGTCAGGGACTGTAATGGCTTTAAAATACGTCCTGCTGTCAGCCAAGCAATCAAAGAAGCAATCACTACCACCCACAACATAATATTGGTGATAACAACCACCATGTTTTGGACTTCCTCTCGCTCACCCGTAGTAATATGCACAACTACAAATACGCCCATAAATCGCTCTTTAAGATAGATTGGATAAGTTAAATAAACAATCTCTCCGTCTAACGTTGTATTTTGTTTAAACTCTTGGCTAGAGGTTTTTTCAAACCTCTTAACTAGATGGCTATCAGGTTGCAACAATTTAGGCAAAGCCTTTGAGCTAGCATCATAGAATTTCCCATCTAGAATCGCAATATAGAACTCGTCATCCTCTGGCACATTGCGCGATAGGAATAAGTCGAATAATGTTGCTACATTTTCAGTTAAAGTGTCTCCTTCTATAAATTTATGCTCTGAATGAAGACGTTTAAACTCTTCTAGTTCTTGATACATAGAGTTTCTGACTCGCGCATCTAACTCTAAAAATAAAGTATGACGAATAGCCTCAATAGCAACTATTGTAGAACCCGACATTAAAACGATATACCAAACTAGAATTTGAGTACGAGCTTGACTCCATAACCGTATGAGACTTTGTTTCATCGAATTAATTAAACAAGTATTTACAAATTTCCAATATCTAAAGCAGCTAATTATTGTATCTAGTCTGCCTGTGCTTGTCGGTATGAGCTTTGTACAGATGATCCCTACTTGGGAAATAGTTAAACCGATCGCTATATTGATATTTTTTATCCTGACGATAGTTTTTGCATTCAGGTGGCGATCGCAGACTGCACCCAGCCAAAGAATCAAGCTATTTCGCCCATTTATCTTTTTCCCATTTTTAGCAATTTTCGTAATTTCCGTTTTAGTTTCACCACTACTGTACTTTCTCTTAACATTTAGAATTGATTATGGCTACGTTGCTACATACCAATTTCAAGGGCTACCCACGACTCTATATATTTACGAAACTTCCTGTTTCCCTGATGCTCGTGGTGCATGTGATGTTTATGCTACCGATATCAAGCGTAGGGTTGGGATTTTGCCAGTCATGACAAATCTTCTATCTTGTCCTTGCTTATTTAATAAGCCAATTCTCCAAGGCGATATTGCAACTTTTCCTATTGAGGCAAGCCGCGACAAAGTCAAGGTTGCTGTCTCTATAGATATGAAATATGGCACAGTAAAGGTAGCTGATTAGTAATGAGGAAGTATCGATGCTGAAAACAGAATTGAAA
>JBIKYZ010000149.1:0-12879 GCA_044354985.1 Pseudanabaena sp.
TGTGCTACTCTTGGTTTAGTTTCGATGAAGCAATTACGTTCAAACTTTGTTTCAGTATACATTCTCAGACTCTTTTATCTAAATCAAATCTCTGGATTTTCTATCTGCGTAAGGTGAGTTAGCAGAAGAAGAAGGGCAAGTCATACCCACATTGGTTCGCAAATACAACAGCAAAGGCATTAATTTTTCGCGTATTCCTGAATGGGAGCAGCGTCAAAATAATCGACCTTACTGTTATCCTTTTGTGAGCAATGTTTACAAAAAACATCCCGAAATTACTAAGGAAGTTTTAAAAGAAGTTATCTTAGAAAATTTGTTGTCTTTGCATTTAGAGGATGGATTCTCTTTTGTATGGAAGCCCGCCGAAGAGCTGCAAATTAATCTACCTGTTTGGCAGTTATCGGTAATCGAAAATAGTATCGCCAATGAAGTAAGGCAATGGCAAAAATTTGATTGTGTAAAACATCCTTACCAATTAGTGCAACTTGTTGATGCGGCTAATTTACTGGCTAGAGTGGGCAACGATAATTTCCCGCTTTTTGCTAAGGTGACCACGGGGCAAGATCGAATCTGTGCGATCGCCGATACTTTTAAACAGCCGATTTATCGCACAGCCTTATTGCTAGACAAGTTAGCACAAAAAAACATTGTGTCAATTGTGCCATTGGAAGAGCGGAAGTCTGACAGTGATATTGGCGTTCGGCAAAATGTATCTGCACCAAAAAATGTCAAAGATGAACCTAGGTTTTTTATCGTTGATGACTCACCTGTTTTATTGCAACAAATGCAAAGGCTGTTAATTAGTTGGGGGTATCAAGTTGATTTTACTGATGATGCTGAAGCAGCTACTGACAGAATCTTAGAATACAAGCCAACTATTGTTTTTATTGATATCAATATGCCAAGTCTAAATGGCTTTGATTTGATCAAACAAATTCGTCGTCAACGGGAATTAGCTTCGTTATCTTTGGTATTAGTTACTGCTGAGAACAGTATGACTAATAACTTTAGGGCAAGATGGGCAAATTGTCGTTTTCTAGCCAAACCAAGATCATCATCTGACACTCCAAAATTTCGCGACGAATTACGTAACTTATTAAGGGAGCTTGCGCCTTTGTCAACAGACACCCTAGTCTAGGAACTAGTTATATCAGTACTGTGATGCTTGTTTCATGAGCAATAAAGCAAACAAGAATATTGTGGTTTAAATCCATTAATTTGTACAAGTACTGACAATTTTTTACGTATCCTCAAGATATTAGAAAAAGTAAGTTAAGGACAGATAAAAGTAATTGTCAGATTCACATTCATCCTAAATCAATCGTAAGTAACCGCATTTATTTAACTGTATACAATTGAAGGCAAGAATTATGAGCGAGCATTTTTTAATAATTGATGATTCCGCGATTCAGAGGCATTTGTTAAGTTCTTTCTTAAAAGATTTTGGGCATACAGTAGATTTCTGTGAATCGACTATTGGCGCTTTAGATAAAATCATCAACAATTCCTACACAGCTATTTTCTTAGACATTGTATTGCCAGATCAAGATGGTTATAAGTTTTTGCGAGAACTGCGAACGCAACATCAACTTGCCGATCAGTACGTGATTTTATGCTCAACCAAAAGTACCAAACTCGAAATTGACTATGGACTAAAACGTGCTAAAGCTAATGACTATTTGCCCAAACCAGTTAGTCGAGAGTCATTATCTGAAGTTTTGAATAAGTTGCCCCAACGAGTGAAATGAGCATTTCTGAGATGAGCCAAGCCAGCGCAGCTGAGCCATTACTTGATCAGCTATTCGCACCGAGTAACCGATATATTGTGGCAAAAGTTGGCGATCGCACAGTTAATTTTCCCGACACATTAGTTTCAGAAATTATTATTATCGATCGCAATGCAATCGTTGCTTTACCCTTTTATGAAACTGCAATCATTGGGGTAATGCATCATCAAGCAAATGTGATGCCTTTGCTGTTATTACGATTGCTAATGGGGGAACAACGCACTTTAATCACGGAATCTTTGACGGTGGTGAGACTGAGTAAACTTGCCGACAATTTGGGCAACAAAAATCTGGGTGGGGTTGGGGTAATTGTAGATCGGGTAATCGGTAGCCTTACTATTGATGAGCATCAAGATCAGCGTCAGCAATCTTCAGATGTAGATCAGCTAACGTTTCCATCGATCACCGATGCTAAACATGCAAAAAAAATAAGTCAAACAGTAGCGAATATCAAGGAGACCGAGTATACTCCCATTGAAATTATCCTATCAAGTATTCCTAGTCATATTTGGCAACCTCAACGCTGGCAGATTTCTAAGTAGTACTTGCACTGATATGTACCGTAGTTTGAAACTTCATACTATTTGGCTACATGATTAGGGCGAGTATAGTGTAGGATGATTTTCACAAAAATGCTACGATCCTTTCCCTATAGCGAATGCATATGGCAAGCACATCTAAGAGAACCCCAGCGACTTCTTCAGGCAAGAGCAAGCAAGCATCTTCAAAGAGATCGCCTAAATCGCCAAACGCCCCCAAACCTAATAAGTCAAGAGGCTCAATGGGACTGGGATTGCTGCTGATTGCGATCGGCACATCGCTAATAGGCTTAGGTGGCCTAGGTTATTGGTTTTATCAAGAATTACTAAGTAGTGCTCGACGAGAAGTTGATACATCGGCTGAAGCGCAGGCTCGTCAAATCGACGCTAGGCTCTCAGATGTTAAGACGACAGTTGATGAAGTTGCAGGTGGGGCAAAGATCCTATCCCAGCAACCGTCAAAGCCCAAAGGCTATGAACCATATCAACGTCTGATTGTCGATGGATTACAAAACAAGAAATCCATCGCAGGTATGGGGATTGCCTCAAATGGCAACTTACTATTTGCTCCCGCTAAGCCTCTTGTCCCCTATGTATGGAGAGAACAGTCAGGCTTAAAGACTGAAACGGCTGGTCAAAAGCTGGCAGCCCCAAATGATAAATTTTTGTCTGGAGATCGCCCTGATATTCAAAAAGCGTCCTTTTATCAAGAGACTCTTAAGGGACAGGCAGCTTGGTCACAGCCCTATACCGCATTGGGCAAGACGCTGATCACCTACAGTGCTCCCATCAGCGATGGGCAGAAAGTAATGGGGATTGTCAATGCTGATGCGATCGCTAGTGAGCTTTTGTCATTAGTAGATACTGCTTCATATCAAGATACTAGCAATGAAAGCAAGATTGGCTTTGTCGTCGCTAATAGCAGTGGCAAAGTAGTTACGGCTTCCTATAAGTTTCAGGCAACGCAAACCCAAAACCCAGCGATCGCTGAGGATCTCACGAGCCTAGTTCAACAAGCTAAAGCTAAACCGTCAGGAATTGTCCAAACTGGTGGAAATCTCTGGGCATACCGCAAAATCGAAGGCAGCGATTTGCTATTTGCAGCCCAGTTGCCCGAATCAGAAATCACCAATAAGCTAATGCTTCCAGTCGGTGTTGCGGCTGTTAGTATCAGTACGATTTTGGCGATCGCCATATTATTATTCGTCAACAGGCTCAAAAATCGACTTAAGCCCCTTACAGAAGAATGCGATCGCTACTTGAGTCAGCAAGGAAATTCAAATGTAAATATTCCAGCCACAGATATTGCAGGTAAAGATGAAATTGATCATCTTGGAATCTCGCTTAAAAACACTTTCCAACAGGTAAAAAACAATGAAATTCGTTTGCGTAACGGACTGAGCCAAACATTATCATCATCGGATGATGATATATCGGCAGCAGCACAGATCCAGCAAAATTTCGCAGAAACGGAGTTGATGGAGGCTGAAGTTGGCAACCTATTAGATGTTGTCTCATCTATGGAAGAGGGTGATCTCACGATTGAGGCTCAAGTAAATGATCGCGCTACAGGACTGGTCGCCGACACCCTTAACCGTCTTCGTGAAAAACTCGTAGAGATCATCTCCAGTGTCTTAGGTACAGCCAAACAGGTAGTCCAAGGGGCTGCCGATCTTGAAGAATTAGCCAAAACTGTCGTGTTAAACTCCGCTGAACAAGCACAGTCAGTTGCGCAAGGACAAGCTCTAACGGAACAAGTTGCTGCTATCGCTGAGAGATCTTCAGCACAGGTAAACGATGCGAACCAGTCACTTCAGGAAGTACGCGACACAGTAGCGTCTGGACAAACGGCGATCGTTGCCCTGACTGACAGTATTAGCGTCTTACAAACGGGTTCAGCCCAAATCGTCCAACGCATGAAAACATTGGGCGAATTCGTGGGTCTTGCAGAGCAATTTGTCCAAGATCAAGGTCAAATCGCCTCTTTAACACAGGCTCTGGCGATAAATGCCACCCTTGTTGCTGCTCGCGCTGCTCAACAAAAAGATCCTAGACAGTTTACTAGCGTAGCCCGTGAATTTGAGTCGATCGCAGGGCAAGTTAATGATTTGGCAACTCAAACCAATGATGGTTTGACGGTATTGCAACAGCGGACATCTCAAATCCAAACCGTAGTAACTGCGATCGATGCAGAAGTTCAGAATTTAAGTGGACTTGTTGCTGGTTTTACATCAGGAGTAGAGTCATCGCAATCTGCGTTCAATAGTATTCAAATAGCTACCGAAGAAGTTGTCCAAATTGGACAAGCTATTACTGAATCTAGTACCGAAATTGCTGAAGCAGCAGGCTCTACAGCTAGCTATATGAGTGAAATTGCTCAGTTAGCTGATCGCACAGCCAACCTAACTCGATCGGCTCGACAACAAGCTGAAGCGATGGGAAATCAAGCCCAGCAACTACTGCAAGGCATTCAGTTCTTCCGTCTGCCCGACTCATCTGGAGGGCTAACCCATGAGACATCTGTCAATAGTTTGTTTGATGCCTCAACAGAGTCAAGCAATACCGAGCCTAATAATTTGGGTGTAGCTGTACCTGCGATCGCGGTAGCAGCAGCGGTAACAGCAGTCAGCTTTTCTCAATCAGAGTCATCTTTAGCAAATGCATATGAAGCTGAGGAAGATAACACAGCCACCGATAATAAATATCTTGAAAATCTACTTGACGACGGTGTTAGCAGCGATCTGATCGATGATAATGCTGTTGAATCTCTGCAAGAACAAAGCTTTGATTCTATTTCAGAAAATTTTATGTCTGGAGGTATTGCTGACAATCAAAATCCAGATTCAGCGACCTATTCTAACCTCACAGATATATCTCTAATCGAAGAATCTCTCCTTGCTGATCTTAAACATGAAGTCTATGACGACGATAGTTCGCTTGACGAATCTTTACCCCTTGACGATACTGAGCCAACTCTAAAAAACCAGCTAGATGGAGTGAATGAATCTTCGATCGTTGAAGCTTCAAGTGATCCTCTGATTGTTTCTGCTACATCTTCATTTTTAGAAAATACAGCTTTTGGCACTGTGTCACCACTTGCTGAAGATGCAAATCTGAACTTACCAACTTTTGTTGATTTTTCAATTCCAGATATGGATGATGATGACTTCATCATCCCCAAAATGAATATAGAATCTACCCTAGACAATTCCAATTCATTTTTTGATAGCGATAATTCAATACTAGCTCCTGAAGTTAATCAAGCAGATTTTGATCCATTTGCTATGGATACTCAAACAGCAGAGGATGCCGATGAAGCTGCGATCGCAAATAATGACAATGTATTTGAGTTAACTGACTCACAAGATTACGATCAATTCACAACCAACAACGTGGTTGTGGTTAATGAATCATTAGAAGAATCTGTAGAAAGTTCTTCCAATGAAGTTTTTGGCGGTTCTTTAGAGATGCCTTTTGATGAGTCATTATTTGATGAAGACTTGGATGAAGCTGTTAATGATTCGGTGCATCAACAATCTGCTGTTGCTGAAGATATTGAGGAGCCGATCCCAGAGCCCGTAAATAATGAATTAAATTATGAACTATCTGACCAAGATGCCAACAATTCATTTGACTTTGGACAACCAGTAGATATTTATTCAAATAATCTTGAGAATCAAGGCGAATTATCTGAATTTCCTGCTCAAATCCCCGATATTTATCTTGAGGATTCTTCAGATGATGAATTTTCAGAAGTGTTTAATTTTGAAATCGGTGATGACCCAATAACAAACTATGCTGACTCAGTTGAACCAGACAATTTCTTGGAGGTGATTCCCAACCAAAGAAATGAAGGACTTGAAGAAATTGTTGAAGATTTTGATAGTCAAGTAGATGATTATATGGTTCCTGCGATCGCAACAGAATCAGATCTCACATCGCCTTCAGTAGATTTGTCTGAGCATCCATCAACAGAATTCACCTTTGAAATTGATGAAAGCTTATCTACGCAATCATCTGAGTTAGTTGAATTAGATGAATTTTCAGAAAGTTATTCTGATGTTTTGTTTGACGATAATCTCATCGATGAAAGTGAAGAATTTATAGCAAATCCCTTCGATACTTCTGAAAACATCCAAGACGACGAGTCTTTTGTTTTAGAGTCGATAGCTCAGGAGAACTCTTCACTAGAATTACTTGACGAGCAATCAGAAGATTTATCTTCACTGTTTAATATAACTGAAGAAATTGCAGAAGTAGATCTAGGCGATGATCAATACGGTGCTGAGTCAAATACCAATAGCTTAGGGGAACAAGCTGACGAGTTAGACTCAATCTGGCAAGCCGAAGAATCAGTTTTAGATGAGTCAGACTTTTCTGCCGATTTTGACGCTAGTATGATCTCACCTAGCGAGCAAGTCTCCGAACCATTTGATTTTTCTACAGATCTTCAAGAAGATTCTTTTGCTCCAGAAATAGCGATCGCATCAGAAACAGATATACAATTATCGCCAGTGCTAGATCTATACGATCAGCAGTTAGGATATATTTCTGATGAACTGTCTGAAGATTTCTCTTTTGAGATAGAAGAGGATCTGTCAACTGACCAAATGGACTTAGGTAATGATGACTTTGATTCAGCATTTACAATGTTACAATCTGAAATCGAGGACATTAGCTTATCATCCCTCCCAGAAAGTGAATCAGAGCTAGCTTTTCCTTCATTGATTGATGAAATTGAAAATCCAGAAGCCCATTCTTCGGAAGCAATCTGGGAAACAGACGATATTGCCTCAGTTTTTGGCGAAATCCCAAACATACAGGAAGATTTGGCTGAAGATTCTTCATTTGCAGCTGATAATCTTAGTACAACTTTTGTCCTGCCAGACTTGTCGAGTGCGGCAGAGGCTAGTGATGCATTGATGGATGAAGAATTTAACTTTGACCTAACTGATGACAATCCCATCTTTAATGTTTTCACAAATCCTTTGGAAAGGGATGTCGAGGATTTAGTGAGTGACTCAGGGCTTGATAACAGTGAAGATCTGCCCGACTCTGTCTCTGATGCAATCTCGCAAACTGACTTGATCGCACCAGATTTAGAAGAGATTGGGGTCCTTGAAGAAAATTTGGCTGAAAGTCAGCCTTCTTCTTTGGCTGACAGCTTTAGTTCGGTCTTTGCTCTGCCAGACTTATCGCTGATGGAAGAATCTGACGAAGCATTAATGGATGAAGCCTTTGACTTTGGCATGTCTGATGACCCTGATGATGCGGATAATTTTGGCGTTTCCATAAATTCATTGGAGGAAGAATCTGCTATAGCTTTTGATGAGGATTTGCTGAATGAATCTGACGTAGATTTATCCTCAGTATTTAATGACAATTTAGAGCAAGGTGCAGAATTAAGCTATCAAGAATTTATCAATAATTCTGAAACCAATTTTGACATTGATGATAATACTTCAACCTTTGCAGAGCTAACTGGAGGTTTGGAATCGGAGGACGAATCGATCAAGTTTAGTGAAATCATGGATGCAGGAAACTTCACAGACGATGCTTTAGAAGAGTCAGTTATATTTGAGGCGATCGCAGATGAAACAAACGATCTAGATTTAGAATCTTCAGCAGATTCTCTAGACTTGGGTATTTCTCAGACTAGTAACTTGGGGTTAGACTCGGAATTTATGGAGTCCTTTCCCGATCTTTCTCTGGATTTCTCAGATAATTGGCTTGATAAGGTGGATGAAGATAGCGATCTAAGTAGTGCCAAATTTGCTGACTCAGATGACGATATATCTATTGGATATCCATCTGAAGATGAAGTTAAGACCATGTCGGATGGCGACACCTATGGGTTTGCTGACAATCTGCTGGACAGTCTCATGGATGAAGCTGATGAAGAGTTTGCAAGTCTATCGATGGATTTACCAGACTTGCAAACATTACCTCACTTGCCTAACTTTAGCGATCATTCTGTAGAGACTGAAGATAGCAATAGTGAATTAGAAAGTGATATTGAATTTGATTTCTCTACATTTGATTTGCCGATAGAAGATTCGATTAATTCAGCTAGAGCCGAAATCGAAGATTTTCTGTCAGGTAGTTTAGACATTGAGGAAGAGGGGATTCAGAAAAAGAATCCTCCTAAGCCAGTTGAACCAGACAAATCAGGCTCAGTTTAACTAAAAGTAAGAGAACGCGCAAAGCGCGTTCTCTTACTTTTAGGGCTACTGTACAGAAACAAATCCCAGTCTTTGAACAATCTGCTGCCCTTGAGCCGAAAGTGCAAACTCAATAAATTGCTTAGAGACAGGACTAGTGGTCTTTTTTACACCTAAAAACAGACTGCGGTTAATTGGATATTTTCCAGCTTTAACTGCATTAGTATCCGTAGGCAGAACTCCGTCGATCGCAATAATTCTCACAATTTCTTGCTTCTCTACCTGTGAAACTGTGGCATAACTAATCCCGTTATCACCTAGATCTCGGAGAATTGCTGTTGTTTCGTCTTGTTTCCATGTAATAAAGTTAGGGCTATCTGGCGCGAACCCTTGACCGAGTAAAACAATATCTTGAAAAGCTTCTCTAGTGCCACTTGTGACAGCACGATTAATCACTCTAATCGGTTGGTTTGTACCGCCAACCTGTGACCAGTTCGTGATTTTACCCTGATAAATATCGCGTAATTGATCCTTAGTCAAATTACCCTTAAAGGGATTATTTATACCAACTACTAGTGCGATCGAATCTTTAGCGATCGGCACTAGTTGGATACCTGCTTGGGCTTCGGCAGCTTTGAGCGGGCGAGAAGTCGCTACGATCGCTACACTGCCATCAATGAGATTTTTCAATCCCTGATTGGAGCCAGTCGGACTGCCATCAGGAACTCCATAGGAAGTCGGTATGTTTGGATTAACTTGACTAAAGTCATTACGCAAGGCTTTGATCAGGGCAACCATCGCGGTACTGCCATCTATCCCCAAAATATTAGGATTAGGTAGAGACGTATCAAGGTTTAAGTTAGATGATGTAAGTATAGGGGGAGTTGTTTGCGGTGATGAATCGGGGGTTGCCATGGTGGCTGGTGTTGCCGTGGTAGCTGGCACTACTGTTGATTTTTGTTGCGAAAAAAACCAGTAGCCTCCACCCGCAATCCCTGCTGTAACTAGCAGAGACAATACTAAAACTGTAGTTTCTTTGCCCTGTGACATATAATCATGTTCCTAAGAATATCTGCAAGATTGGCTTAACTTTACCCTAAATTTAGTCGTCCCACTGTAGCTCAAGGTCAGATCTACTTTCTGGCAACCTAAGATAAGATCAAAGCTAGAACTAGTAAGCATAGACGTGACGTGTTTCAAAAAATCCGATTCCAAGCTAACCAAATTTGGCGACATCAGGTGGTGGCGCTCCTTGCCAATCTCAAAGTGGCGATCGCCCTTTTATTATGCATAGCCCTATTTAGCATCCTCGGTACAGTGATCGAGCAGGGACAAACTATTGACTTTTATCGTGAAAATTATCCCGAACATCCAGCCTTATTTGGATTTTTGTCGTATAAGGTGATTTTGGCGATCGGATTAGAACATGTCTATGGAAGCTGGTGGTTTCTCTCACTGTTAATTTTATTTGGTACAAGCCTCACTGCTTGCACCTTCAACCGTCAATTGCCAATTCTCAAAGCCTCCAAGCGTTGGTTTTATTACACCAAGCCCCAAAGTTTTGCCAAACTTCCACTTGCCACAGAAATTATTGGCGGCAATCTTAATAATTTAGCGCGATCGCTACAAAGCAAAAATTACAAGGTTTATCAAACTGATGATCGTCTGTATGCGCGTAAAGGACTGATTGGGAGAGTTGGACCAATTATTGTCCATGCAAGTATGTTATTAGTTTTAATCGGTTCAATTTGGGGGGCATTAACTGGGTTCACCGCCCAAGAAATGGTTCCCAGTGGGGAAACATTTCAAGTTAAAAATATTACCGAGGCAGGGGCTTGGTCAGCCAATCGAGTTCCTAAAGATTGGTCAGTGCGGGTCAATCGTTTTTGGATTGATTACACCCCCAAGGGAAGTATTGATCAGTTCTATTCAGACTTGTCAGTTCTTGATAATGACGGTAAAGAAGTTGATCGCCAAACTATCCATGTGAATAAACCACTTAAATATAAGGGTGTTACCTTCTATCAAGCAAATTGGGATATTCACGCGGTCAAATTTACGTTTAACAATAGCCCAATCCTACAATTACCCGTTAGGAAGTTAGAATCTCAAAATGGCGGTCGTCAAGTTTGGGGAACATGGATTCCTACTAAACCCGATCTCAGTGCTGGGATTACTCTGATTACCCCAGATTTGCAAGGTACTTTCTTGATCTATGACGAGAAGGGAAATCTCCTGACTACGGTTCGTACCAATGGCAGTGCCGAAGTTAATGGGGTAACTTTTACTTTAAAAGAAGCGATCGGTAGTACAGGTTTACAAATTAAAGCTGATCCAGGGATTCCCATCGTTTATGCAGGATTTGGATTGTTGATGCTAGGGGTGATAATGAGCTACGTTAGTCACTCGCAGGTATGGGCTTTGCAAGTTGGCGATCGCCTTTATGTTGGGGGCAAAACTAATCGCGCTCAAGTTAGCTTTGAGTCAGAACTAATTGATGTTACAAATGTAGTTGATCAGGGTGCGAATGTGAGTTTTGCTTAGTACCAAGTAAGTGGCGGCGCTTCGCGCCGCCACTTACTTATCTTTTGGCTTTAGATTTGTCCTAGCCATACTCTTGCATTGTTATAAATTAACGGACAGGTAAACAGATTGTATTTGTGATCGTACAATTAATACCTTTAAATTCCTTGCAGACTTGTTTAGCGGTATTTTCAGCTACAGTTATATCTTCTGACCAGCCTGAGCCAGCCGCTCCATTAGAACTCTCCGCAAGAGATATACAGGCATTTTTTGCCCAGATTAACACTTGACAATCGCCTGAAGTGGATGAGCTTTCACATTCACTTAAAGCCCTCGTTTCAGCTGCTTTTCGGGAAGCATAGTTCCAAGAGTATCCTTTAGATTGAGTCGAAGGAGAACGTGCGATCGCACCAAAACTTGGCATAGTGGGATTGGTAGTTTCAACTACAGGCGGGGGCTCTGGAGCCAATATTGCTGTTTCTGTAGGTTCTGGTCTGGGCGGAGTAGTCGGCGAAGCAATAGGAGAACTTGTTGCCGCTTTTGTGACTTCAGTTTGAGGATTATTATCAGGAGGGCGATTAGTTAGTTTTGGAATTAGAATTGCTGTGGCGATCGCTGCTGAAACTGATATCACGGCAGTTAAGGCGATCCATAGAAATGGCTGGAATTTCGAGAAGGCTGGATTAGGTGCGGAGACCGTAACATGGGGAGTTGTAACAGGAGATTGCGGCGTTGTGGGGATGAGCTGGGGTGTGGTAGGAGCAGGTATAGGAACAGTAACTTTGTTTGTATTGGTAATTATTGTTGGCGATGAGTCAGTTGTAGAGGATGGATAAGCGATCACTTCAGTTGGTGCAATATTATTAATATTAGTGGCTCCAAGAGATTGCATCGCATGTAAAGCCTCGATCGCAGATTTATAGCGCTGACTAAAATGGTAAAACACCATATTTTGTAATATCTCTGCAAAAGCATCGCTAACTTGTACGCGATCGCGCCACAAAATCTCGCCTGTATTAGCATCTTCTTGCAAACTATCAGGTGCAATACCCGTAAGAGCTTGAATACCAATCATCCCGACAGCATAGACATCACTACTAAGTCGAGGTTTACCCCTTGCTTGCTCGCTAGGCATATATCCAGGGGAGCCAATGCTAACGGTAACATCGGTATGACCTTGGGAGTCAGTTTTTAAAGCACTAATGTCTTTAACTGCACCAAAGTCAATGAGAACGATTTTGCCATCTTGGCGACGGCGCATAACGTTGGTGAGTTTGATATCACGATGGATAATATTATTTTGATGAACAAAGGCGAGAACTTCTAAAATCTCTAGTAATAGGGTAGTTGTGGCACTCTCTGATAATCGCTGACCGATGGGAATCTCTTCAGCAAGGCTATGTCCTTCCACAAATTCTTGCACCAAAAAAAACTCATTATTCTCTTCAAAATGAGCAAATAGTTTCGGAATTTGCGTATGAGCATTTCCCAATTTATATAGATATTCCGCTTCCCGATCAAATAAACCTTTGGCGATCGGCAAAACATTGGGACTGGGGTCTTTAGGCTTGAGTTGCTTAACTACACAAGTGGGATGACCTGGCAAATCTATATCTTGTGCTAAGTAGGTATCCCCAAAGCCCCCACTCCCCAGAACCGTGAGGATTTTGTAACGATTCTTTAAAGTTTTGCCCACTAACATAGTTACCACCAAGTTACAGAACTCTGCCTCACAAATAATTTGCTTATTGGAGTTTGGAAAAAATTGAAGCAAAAAATGGATGAACGGCACATTAAGAGATGCCCAAATATTGGGCATGAGAAATCGAAGCACTAATGATTTAGGAGTACTAAGATAGTAGTATTTGC
>JBIKYZ010000150.1:0-12865 GCA_044354985.1 Pseudanabaena sp.
TCAAACCTAGGCTATGGTTCAATTTATTGAACTTATAGCTTTTGTATTTACCTATGGATTGAAGTACAGAAATAAATGTGAAGTTGCTTCTATACCTTGCTTTTGTTTCCCGACAGATCTATTAATCAATCTCTAGTAGAGCTAGCAGAACTCGATCCAAGCAGTACAAATCCAATCTCGGCAATAGAGAAAAAACAAGAACAAAAACAAGAAGCAAAGAATGAATCTCCGCAATTTATTGTCGAGGCTAATGCAATCTCTAGAGATAGTGATGGCAAACTGAGATTAATAGCTGATTCTAATCCTCTTAGCCCTGCGATACCATCGCTTTCTTGTGCAAAATAAATCAAATAGCCTAAAATATAAACATTACTTCTCGGAGTAAAATCTAAGACCGCTTATACAGTCAATCCTGCTCCAATTAAAAAAATATCTGGGCTGCATAAATAAGAAACCAATTAAGAACTGCATAACATTTCAAATCTCGTTTAAAAATCTAGGTGTCTAGCCCGCTAGCCCCCCAATTCTGGGTGACTTCAATATACTTCCTCCCAGAATTGGGGGGCTAGGGGGGCAAAATCTACAATTCTTAAATGGTTTCTAAAATCGCTAACTCAATTGTAAATACCATCTCAAACAAGCACTATAGGCGATATATATGTTCTTTTGGGAATCTATCTCCAATCTACAACCCAAAGCCAGTAAACTTCTGCTCTATATCAGTATTGCAATCTGTGCAACTATACTGACCATATTTTTAGGATGGAATACTCAGCCTAGTATTGCCCACAACTCCTCAAAAGCCGCAACCAATATACCGCTCAGTCAATTTCCCAGCAAACTGACAAGTCTTGTACAGGATGGTAAACAGTATTACCGATCAGGTCAATATGCCAAAGCGATCGCAATTTGGCAACAAGCTGCTGATATTTGTATAAGACTAGGCGATCGCCTCAATTACGCCATTGTTTTGCAAAATCTTGCCTTGGCTCATCAGCAACTAGGTCAATGGAAGCAGGCAGACCAAGAAATCCTCCTTAGTATAGAAATCCTCCAAGCTGATTCACCGCAATCTAAAATATTAGCTCAGGCTCTCAACATTCAAGGAAACATTCAACTCGCACAGGGCAAAGCTCAAGATGCATTAACAATCTGGCAAAAGGTAGCAATAACCTACGAGCAATCAGGAGATATAGACGGAGCTATCCGTAGCAAGATTAATCAGAGTCAAGCTTTGCGATCGCTGGCTTTATATCCTAAAGCCAAAGAGACTCTCAATCAAGTCCAAGTAGAACTCAAAGAACGTCCCGATTCCTCTCTTAAGGCAGCAATTTTGCTCAATCTCGGTGAGACTCTGCGATTGTGTGGCGAACTCCAAGGTTCCAAACTTGTATTGCAAGAAGGTCTAGCGATCGCAAAGAAACTCAAGGACGCACCGCTCATTGCCGATCTTCTACTGAGCCTAGGAAATACCGCCTATAGCTCACAACAATCTGCCGAAGCGATCGACTATTATCAGCAAGCAGCCAAGGATTCAGCCTTTCCCAGCCAAAAAGTCCAAGCCCAATTAAATCAATTACGTCTTCAGATTCAACTAAAGCAGTCTGAATCAGCCAGATTATTACTAACTGATATTCAAACTCAACTATCGAATCTCCCGCCGAGCCGAGCCTCAGTTTACGCAAGAGTAAACTTTGCGCAAAGTCTGATTAAGCTTAGTCCCACCAGCGATCTTAAAGATTCAGCAAAACTCCTCGCCACAGCCGCCCAACAAGCCCATGAGATGGGTGACATTAGAGCCGAGTCCTATGCGATCGGATATCTAGGTAATCTCTATGAACAAACCCAACAGTTTTCAGAAGCCCAAAAACTAACCGAGAAATCACTTGTTCTCGCTCAAACCAATAATGCTTCAGATATTGCCTATCGCTGGCAGTGGCAACTCGGACGAATACTCAAATCTCAAGGCAATAATGCCAAGGCGATAATCGCTTATAGCGAAGCTGTACATACACTTGATTCAATTCGAGGCGATCTTATATCTAGCAACGTGGATATTCAGTTTTCCTTCCGTGATAGTGTCGAACCTGTCTACCGTCAGCTTGTTGCCTTGCTGCTTACTTCTGAAGATGGAAAACAAGTTAGTCAAGAAAATCTCAAAGCCGCTCGTAAAATAATTGAATCTTTACAACTTGCAGAATTAGACAACTTTTTTAAAGAAGCTTGCCTTACTGGAATGGCGACACAAGTTGATGAAGTTGATCCACAAGCTGCCGTCATTTACCCAATCGTTTTGCCAGACAGTCTAGAAGTTATTATTTCACTGCCAAATCGTTCGTTGCTGCATAGTACTACTAAAATTTCTGAGAACAACCTAGAAAGTCTTTTGAGCGAATTACGGCGATCGCTACGTCGAACATCCCTTGAGACTGATATTCAAGCAGTATCCGTAAAAATTTACAACATATTAATCGGGAAAGAAACAGAATCTATATTAGCGGCAAACAAAATTAAAACCTTAGTATTTGTTCTTGATGGTTCTCTGAGAAATCTACCCATGTCCGTCCTCTATGATGGGCAACAGTATTTGATGGAAAAATATAATCTTGCCATCACCCCTGGGTTACAACTCATCGATCCTCGCCCACTCAAGCACCAACAACTAACTGTATTTGTCGGTGGGGTGAGTAAGGAAATCCAAAATTTTAATGCTCTGCCTAATGTCGAAAGGGAGGTTCAGCAAATTGCTTCCCTTGTGTCAGCTCAAACCCTATTACTAAATGAAGATTTTATTAGCGAATCTATTCAAAAACAAATTAGTAAAATTCCCTATAGAGTTGTACATCTGGCTACCCACGGAGAATTTAGCTCTGATGCTGAAAAAACATTTGTTTTAACTTGGAATAATCGACTTGGAGTCAAACAATTAGGGGAATTGTTGCAATTTAGAGAACAAGATAGCCGCATTCCCATTGAGCTATTGGTACTCAGTGCTTGTAAAACTGCAAAGGGAGATAATCGAGCTACTTTAGGACTAGCTGGCGTGGCTGTGCGATCGGGAGCCCGTAGCACGATCGCAAGCCTATGGTCAGTTGAGGACAGTGCCACAGCAATGTTTATGGAAAACTTTTATCAAGAGCTAGCGACTTTTGGAACAACTAAAGCCAATGCTTTACAAAAAGCCCAGATCGGTCTTCTGAAAAATCCACAGTATACCCACCCTTTCTATTGGGCTCCATTTGTTTTAATCGGAAATTGGTTGTAATCACAAAAAGAAGACGGCGCAAAGCGCCGTCTTCTTTTTGTGAGGTTTTCTAGATTTTACACGCGAGAATCAGTCATTCTTGGAAAAAACAAGTAAAATATTACTTAATATTAATTAAGCGTTTTCATGATATTGAGACTGCTAATTTAGAACACTCAAAAAATTTGTATTTATTCAGTTCCTGCTTCTAGGTATAAGGCTATGTTTTTTAAATACTTTCATCGATACTTTGGTCTTTTGGCGATCGCAATAATCTGGGAAATCAACCCATTTTCTATTTCTTTGACAGACGTTCGCGCCGCAACATTTGAGCCACCGACAAGCCACCCTGCCCCAACAACGACCATTGGAGGTGGAAGACGTACTAATGATGAACAATGTCTAAAAAATAGTGATGTTCAGTCTGGAGAAAGCAAAATTAAAAAATCTTTAGAGCATCAACTTACTCCCTTAATTCCTCAAAACAAATTTGGGCTTACAGTCTCGGCTAATCCAACATTCTTTGCCTATATTCCCAAAACATCTGCGATCACCGTGGAGTTCACCCTTGAAAATCAGCAAGGTAAAGGGCTTGCCCGAAAGACTGTCACTCTAACTGGTACTCCAAGCATCATCAATGTTCAATTTGAGGGAATAACCTTAGAAGTGGGAAAAGATTACAAATGGCTGATATCCGTCATCTGTGAAACTGGAGATCCAGAAGATAAATTTTCCGAAGGAATCATCCGCCGCATCAAGCTAGACGAAACTTTACTACGCAAATTAGAGAAAGCAACTGAGCTCGAACAAGTATCTCTATACGCAAAATTTGGGATTTGGCACGAAGCGATCGCTGGTCTTGCAAATTTGCTCATTTCTCAACCCAATAGTACTGAGATCAAGACCAGTTGGCTAACTTTGCTCAAGTCCACCAGCCTAGAATCCATAGCAAATACCCCTCTCTCAAATTAAATCACTTTGCGTTCAAAGCCAAATCAATAAATTTTTTAGAGATATGATTCTACAACAATTCTAAGAAATTTATTGTACTTTGTTTGTTCGGGAATTCCTGTAATACCAACCATTCATGAAATAGCAAAATGCCTATAGATTCCAAAGATTCCGACGAGCTAATTTTCCTAGAAGAAGATGAAGATAGAAACTTTTTAGACGATGAAACAAAGGATCGCTCTGGTCTAGAAGAACACAATACCGAATCTCAAGAAATATTTGAATTAAAACCATTACGAAGTAATTCAACATGGCAAATATTAATCTGTGACGACGATCTCTCTGTACATACAGTTACCAAGCTGGCTCTAGAGGAATTTAAGTTCGCAGGCAAAGAATTAGAAATCATCTCTGCTTTTTCTGGTGCTGAAGGAATCAAAGTTGTCGAGCAAAATCCTGACATCGCGGTAATCCTGCAAGATGTGATTATGGAAACCAATGATGCAGGGTTACAAGCCGTCAAATATATACGTGAAGTTTTGCAAAATCAACTTGTACGGATTATCCTCCGCACAGGGCAGCCAGGTGATTTTCCTGAATCTTCAGTAATTTTGAACTATGACATCAATGACTACAAATCAAAAACTGAGTTGACCGAGCAGAAGTTATTTACAACTCTAATTTCTAGTCTCAGAGCATATAGCAGTATCGTAAATCTTGCCGAAAGTCGTCAAAAGTTAGCTGTCTTAAATAAACAACTTTATCAATTTAATCATAATTTAGAAAAGCTTGTTCAAGAGCGCACTATTGAACTAGAAATTGCAAAAGAAGCTGCTGATAGCGCAAATAAAGCAAAAAGCCAGTTTCTTACAAACATGAGTCATGAACTGAGAACTCCTCTTAATGGGATTCTTGGTTATGCTCAAGTTTTGAAACTGAGCGATGACCCCATTAAACATCAAGATGGGCTAAATGTTATCCAGCGCAGCGGTCAGCATTTACTTACACTAATTAATGACATTCTCGATCTATCCAAAATTGAGGCAGGTAGATTAGAGATTGATCGTGATATGTTCCACCTAGATGAACTTCTCAATGGTCTAATCGACATATTTCAGGTTCAGGCAAGCAGTCAAGGCATTGAAGTTATTTATAAGATAATTGGACAAATTCCCAAGCTTGTTTATGGTGATGCTAAGCGTTTGCGCCAAGTGTTGTTTAATCTTTTAGGTAATGCCATCAAGTTTACAGACAAGGGGACTGTAACTCTGACAGTGCAGAGTCTAGTTGATAGCAAAATTCGTTTTGATGTCATCGATAGTGGTGTAGGGATCGCGCCAGAGGATTTGCCCAAAATATTCCAATCCTTTGAACAAGTCGGTGATCCCATCAAAATGCAATCAGGAACTGGCTTGGGTTTACCGATTAGCAAGCGCCTAATCGAGTTGATGGGAGGTGAACTAAATGTAGCAAGTACAGTAGGGCAGGGTAGTACTTTCTGGATCGAAATTGATTTGCCTACTTACATAAATACAAAAACGACAGAGAAGATCAACCTAAATCTTGAAATCATTGGTTATAAGGGCGAAAACCTTAAAATTGTCGTAGCGGATTCAGAACAATTAGACCGTAGTTTATTGATAGGTATGCTAGCACCTTTAGATTTTGACATCATCGAAGCCGAAGGTGGACTTGATAGTTTTAATAAAACTTCTGCGTATATTCCTGATTTGCTTTTACTCGGCTTCAAAAATTCAGATGATGATAATTGGAATATTCTGCGTAAAATCCGTCAGAATTCGATGCTAAAGGACGTTGTTATAATTATGGTATTGGAAGATATTCTCGAAAGCGATCGCCAGAAATGTATCGAAGTTGGTTGCGCTGATATTCTTGCGAAACCCGTCGCCATGCAGCCATTAATGGACATAATTCAAACAAATTTGGGTTTAGAGTGGGAATACTGCTATTTTGCTGATTCTGAGGCTTCCTCTCAATCATCTTTAGCAGATCAAGCGATCGCGAACAACATTTTACGACCTTCTCGGCAAATCATTTTGGAGCTAATAGAACTGACAGAGGCAGGTGATTTGGACACTCTCCAAAAGCTTCTAAAAGATTTAGAAAAGTCGAATGCTGGACTGAAAACTTTTACTGGAGAAATTATAGAAATGGCAAAAGGTTTCCAACTTCGCAATATTTTAAACTATCTCAATAAACTGATGGAAACATGCTAAACCCAAAACCAATTCTGGTGTTTTCAACACCTGCGGTGTTGAAAACACCAGAATTGGTTTTGGGTTTAGTGTTTCTAGCGCATTTGGTGGTAGAAACCACATTGATACCAATTCACAAAAGCGTTGTCACACTTTTGTGAATTAAAACCCAAACCCTTATAGGGTTTTAAAAGCACAAAATGACTACGCCATTTTGTGCTTTATATGGTTGCATAATGAGAGTTGCTTGACTCTAATCATCGATTTCACTATAAATCACCAACCTCTGCTAGAATCTAGACCTACAGTATCTGCTCCCAGTTATTGATACTGCTTACTCGTTAAAATCCTCCTGTCTCTGCTCCATCTGACACCAATTTCAAAAATGGCTTAGCCATTTTTGAAGCTTTAAAATCCCTCTGGGTAAGGTTTTAGATTCTTAGAAATGTCGCAACCCTCTAAGAATTGGTATGAATGAATTGGCACGAATAAAAATGGCAACATTAACAGCGACAGACCGATAAAAAACTGACACACAATTTGGAGTTCTATGTCTTTCTCAGCCCTTGGTTTGTCTGATCAAATCGTCCGCGCTGTCACAGCACGTGGCTATACTGAGCCTACACCAATTCAGTCGCGGGCGATCCCCGTTGTTCTCTCAGGTCAAGATCTACTAGCTGGCGCTCAAACAGGTACTGGCAAAACCGCAGGATTTACCTTGCCAATCTTGCATCTACTATCTAACAAAGTTGTTAAGCGATCGCCAACAGGCAAAATCCCAATTCGTGCATTGATTCTCACACCCACCCGTGAACTTGCGGCTCAAGTCGAAGAAAGCGTACGCATGTATGGCCGACATTTACCTCTGCAATCAATGGTGATCTATGGTGGCGTTAACATAAATCCCCAGATCAACCGCCTTAGGGGTGGTGTCGAAATTTTGGTGGCAACACCAGGGCGATTGCTAGATCATGTGCAACAGGGCAGATTAGATTTATCCAAGGTGGAAATCTTGGTATTAGATGAAGCCGATCGCATGTTGGACATGGGCTTTATCCGTGATATTCGGCGAATTCTTGCTTTGTTGCCTAAAGAACGCCAAAATCTCTTGTTTTCAGCAACTTTTTCCAATGAGATCAAATCCTTTGCGAGTACTTTACTCAATCAGCCCATATTGGTCGAAGTTGCTGGGCAGAATGCCACAGCCGATCTAGTTACTCAGAGAATTTTCCCTGTAGATCGCGATCGCAAGAGAGACTTGCTAACTCATTTGATCAAGACTCATAACTGGTATCAGGTGCTGGTATTTACCCGTACTAAACATGGTGCCGATCGCCTAGTAAAGCAACTACATCAAGATGACATTGTAGCGATGGCAATTCATGGCAATAAAAGCCAAGCAGCCCGCACTCGCGCCCTTGGCAAGTTTAAAGATGGCAGTTTGCAAGTATTAGTTGCCACAGATATCGCAGCGCGGGGCTTAGATATTAGCGAACTGCCCCATGTCGTCAACTACGAGTTACCAAATGTCCCTGAAGATTATGTACATCGGATCGGACGTACTGGACGCGCTGGCTCTTCTGGCGAGGCAATCTCGCTGGTATGTGTTGATGAGCGTAAGTTCTTGTCAGATATCGAGAAATTAATCAAGCGATCGCTGCCCCAAGAAATCATTGCTGGTTTCGAGCCTGATCCCCGTGCTAAGCCTGAGCCCATCCAAGTTGGACGGCAATCTAAGCATCAGCCTCGACGTGGTGGAAATAGCGATCGTAATCACGCTGGTAAACCTTCATCAGTGGCTACTCCAAGTAAATTGCCAAGCAAACCTCAAAAGCCACAGCTTAATAAAAGCATTATTACCAAATCTAGAAATCCAAATTAATTGATCTAAAAAGTGTGCCGCGAGCTAATCCCGACGTAACCTTTTTGGATTTTATTGTAGCAATTCATCAAAGCGATCGCGGTAACTTCTCAACATAAAAGCCATCTTTTAGCTTCACCTACCACTGTCATTTATCTTGCTATACTACATGCAGCACTTTGCGTAGCTAAGAGATCCAATGAAATTTTTGAAAGTACCACTTCGCGGTACTTTCAAAAATTTCATTGGGTTTTGAGTAGGCACAAAGTGCGTCAAGTATCAGAAAGAATGATTAAAAACATGGATGCTTTATGGGAATGCGCCTTTGCCTCGAATTGATCGCAACCTCGATTCAGCAACTGCAAGATTTGGAACATATTGCAGCGTCGCCAGTATCATCTTCTATCGAAATCGAGACAAGAAATCTCAACCTAGAGGATGCTGCCAATGTTTTGCGAGCTAGCCTAACAGAATTAGAAGTCTATCAGCAATCACTTACAGGAGAACTAGAGCGATATCGCGAACTGTTTGACTTTGCTCCTGACGGCTACTTTGTCACTGATGCTAATGGCGACATTACTGAAGCCAACCGTGCGGCAACTCTGATGTTTGGTTCACTGCCGATTGGTCAAAACTTAGAAAACTTTGTCTATCCCTCCTATAGAGAACAATTCCAAAGATTATTAGGACAATTACAACGAGGGCAAAATATCAAGAGTTTGGACTTTCGGATGCAGTTTCCGACAGGACAGCCATTTGATGCAAGTTTTACAATTATCAGCATTCGTGTACCGCTAGACGGAAGAGTAACTGGTCTAAGGTGGTGGATTCAAGATATTACCCAAAGAAAACAAGAAGTTGATAAATTGCAACATTCTCATCAGCGTTTAGAGATTCGTGTTGCCGAAATGAATGCCAAGCTCAACTTGATGGATCGCCAAATTCGTGTAGAAAGAGAAGAACAGCGCCGTATTTCGCGAAATCTTGCCCATAATGAAGCCAAATTGCGAGCGATGATGCAGCATTCTTCAGATATCGTAAATATTCTAGATATAGATACTACTATTAACTATTGCAGCCCTGCGATCTTTAGAACCTTAGGCTACATGCCCGAAGACGTGATGGGCAGCAAATTTATTAGCTTTATTCATCCAGAAGACCTACCAATTTTTCAAGATTTCCTCACTCAATCAGTGGATGCCTTGTCTGTATCAACACCAATAGTGATGCGTCATCGGCATATCAGCGGGAATTGGATTTATTTAGAATCGGTTTGTTGCAATCTTTTACAGGATGCAAATGTTCAGGGTTTAGTTATTAATTCCCGTGATATTACGGAACGTAAACGCACGGAAACAGCGCTGCAAGATAGCGAACTTAGATTAGCGGCGATCGCATCGAGTATGCCTGCAACTCTCTATCGTTTATCCATCAACTCTGACGGAAAAATTGCCATTCCATTTATCAGTGATGGTCTTATCGATTTAGTCGGCATCTCACCAAGATATGTTATTTCTTCTCCATACCAATTATTAGATTTAGTACATCCTGAAGATGTTGATCAATTTAAGGCTCTCATCAGAGCTGGTTTTGATAAGCTAGCCACTTTCCGTCATGAATTTCGCGTTATTACAGTCTCTGGTGAAGTCAAATGGGTACAGAATATTACCCGTTATTATCGTACCGAATCGGACACGATATTTGCTGATGGAGTATGTATTGACATTAGCGAAAGAGGTGAAGCTGAATCGAGTTTACAAAGAACAAATGAACTATTACGAGCAGTAATCAAGGCTGTTCCTGTGGCAATTGATATTGTTAGTCCAGAAGGGAAGGTTTTATTATGGAATGCAGCCGCAGAAAAGCTATTTGCTTGGAATACTTCTGCTGTTGTCGGTCATCCTGTACCGAGTGTTCCTGAGTCGCAAGCTTTGGAGTTACAGGCTGTGATTCTCGATACGCTGGCAGGTAGACAGATCAATGGTGTCCCAATGACTTTTCAGCTTGGTGATGGAAGTTGGACTAACGTGAATGTCTCAACTGTTCTCGTCCATGATCCCCATGGCAAAATCGTTGGGATATTGCGGATTATTGATGAAGCTGGCGATCGCAGTTCTATTGAAACAAAGCATAATCAGACTCTTCAGCTTGAGCAAGTTCAGAGCGCATCAATGGTTCGCTCTAGTACAGAGGCGATCGCCAATTTTGTGACTCTCAATGCAAATACATTGCTCAATCAATACAAAATCGGTCAACGCAATTTTGCGGGATTGAATTTGCGCGGAGCTTATTTAGTCGAAGCTGATTTACGATACGCTGATTTCAGTGGTGTGGCTCTCAATGGCAGTAATTGTAGCTATGCCAATTTCCAATCTGCAAATTTACGTGGTGCAGATTTGCGGGGTGCAAATTTCCAATTTGCGGATTTACAACAGGTGGATCTGCGTGGTGCTGATCTGCGTGGTGCTGACCTACGAGATGCGAATACAACAGGTTCAATTCTCGACGATAGTAATTTGCAAGGTGCTCTCTTATCGGTTGATTAATCAATTAATGAGAGAGACGCGATCACAAAATTATTTTTTCACTACTTCAACTGACTGGGCGCGAAAAACGCGGCTGGCAGCGACTAAGTCATATAGGAGATCAAATTAGAACTTACCCATCATGACTACTAAAGAAATTACCGATCGCCTTACCAAACTTTCCGAAGGGTTGCTATTCCCCAGTGAGTCCGAATATCCTCTAGAACCTTTTACTTGGAAATCAGCAACCCTCAATCGTAAAACCATCCTGACCCAAGCAGGTAAACTCGCAAAAACACCCATCGAAGCGATCGCCTTAGAAGATTTCTTTGCAACCGTCGTCACCGATCAAGATTGGTTTGAAGATGAGGATCGGGAAATTGCCCAACGGTTTCGCGATCTGCAAACTGCGATCGCTACCTTAGAAAATGTCCAAGTGTTTCGTCTTGGTAAAGTCGAGATCGACGTTTATATTGTTGGTGCGATCGGACAAGACTTGGTTGGATTGAAAACTACAGTTATTGAAACCTAACAGCCTTTCTTTGACTCAATCTGCTCTTGAATATCGGGCGGCAGATTGGAAAAGAAGTCATAGCCTGTCAACTTTTCAACATCATCAACTGACACGCAAAAATCTCGCCACTTGTTGTTGCGTCCTTGCTTGTTCGGCATAAGTACTGCGATCGTGCGGGTGTCAGCGGTTACACCGTCTAAACCTTTGGTTGGGTCGTCAAGAACTAAGATCACCTTCCACATGGTTTCAGGTACAGTGATTTTCCCCTTCAACTGAGAAACAGCACCATTACTGCCTTCGCCACCATTGCCAAAGCCACCTGCGACTATATAGAGTTCTTTACCTTGCCTAGCCAAGATGCGACTGTAGCTTTCTAACCTTTCCCACCCGCCTTGGTTATTATCTGGCGCTTGCGGCACGATATTTGTCATTAAGAAAGTTGAAGAGTTAACTTCCACCGATTGACCACGATCTTCAGAATTAACCAGATGACCGCGATCGAATCCTGACCCGCCATAATTAGTAGTTATTACCCGATACCATCCTTTAGGTAATGCTGGATCAGGACGAAAATTGTTTTGACGCTTTGCCTCACCCATCCATGATTTATTTAACTGCCATGAAGCCCAGTTGGCTAAGTTGCGACTTTTGCTATAGCTCAGTACATACTCAGGCTTGAGCATCAAATAGTTATCAACATTATTAACATCTGGTGTAGCTTTGCTAGGGTTTCCCGCTTTTAAATTGGGGTTGCCATAGTCATTGTCGAGTGTGTGTACTGGCTCTGTCTTCGTGGGAGCTTTAGTCGGTGAGACTTTCTTGATGACATTGTTGTCGAGCGGCTGCGCTGCCTGAGCGTAAGCTGAGTCTATAGCTATTGTGGCAGTCTGGCTAAAACCGATAGCCAGCAAAGCTGTTAGTAATAAAGCTAGTGGCGATCGCATAATGTTCTTTGGAGGAATTGCCAATAGCATAGCGTTTGTAATACTAATTCTCAAAATGGCGTTGCCATACTGGTATAAAAAGCCAACAAGAAAGTAGCGGCGCTTTGCGCCGCTACTTTCTTCCCTAAAGTCTGGGGGGTATTGGATCGGTAATCTCAGGTGGTCTGTTCTGATTCATGTTGTGAAGTGTTACTGGATCTGGCGCACGCAATCCGATTAAGCGATATTTTTTGGTGTAAGTTGGAGCAATCTCTGGGGCTTCTACCCACTCATTAGTAGCTACAAAATCTTGAGAGGAAGTGCCACTTAAACCTGTTCCCACAGCATTACTGCGATTTTCACTGGCTCTCGATTTAAACGCTTCATCTTTGGATGGGGCTGAATTAGAAGGTGCTGAAGCTGATGGAGGAAATTCTTGAGTTCGTGGTAATTGATCGAGAGCGATCGCATCTCGGCGTTTGATTGGTTTAAATGTAACTTCAATTAAATTGGAGTTTGGAAAAAATTGAAGCAAAAAATGGATGAACGGCACATTAAGAGATGCCCAAATATTGGGCATGAGAAATCGAAGCACTAATGATTTAGGAGTACTAAGATAGTAGTATTTGCC